>JAHDEF010000009.1 GCA_020628975.1 Aquimarina sp.
AAATAATCAAAATCATTTTCATAAAACCCCAAACGATTTAAACCAGAGTTAAACTTTAAGTGAACAGGAAAATTAAGACAATTTTCAGCTTTAATATGTGCAATAAAATATTCTAAAACCCTTTTGCTGTATAAACTAGGCTCTAAATTAAATTGAGTACATAATTCAAAATTTTCAGGCTGCGGGTGCATTACTAAAATAGGAATTTTAATCCCTGCCTTTCGTAGCTCAACCCCTTCAGCCGCGTAAGCTACCCCTAAATAATCAACACCAATTTTTTCGAGATGTAAAGCAATAGCGGTAGCATCACTACCGTAAGCTAAGGCTTTAACAACCGCTAACATTTTAATTTGATCACTAATTTTACTTCGTAAATACTTATAGTTATGCGTTAAATGAGAAAGATGTATGGTAAGTGTTGCGTTCAAATTTTAAAGCTTTACGCATTTCGCTTAACGCCCAACGCAGTTACTAAATAACTTTTTACTTAACGGTAAAACTTCTTAAAAGTGTTTACCTATTGTGGTTTGTTATTAGCGGTTTGCGATCAGCGGTTTGCAATCAGCGGTTATTTATTCATTTCTTTATAAAAAGCAGCTCTACTAAGCGGCTCATAAATATCTTTTTCACCTAGTTCTACCTGTTTATTCCCTCCAGCTTTTCGATGACTATAATGTGCTAAATTACCCGTTCTGCTACAAATAGCATGCACTTTAGTCACATACTCAGCCGTAGCCATTAATGCAGGCATTGGGCCAAATGGATTTCCTTTATAATCCATATCTAATCCAGCTACAATTACGCGAACACCCCTATTGGCTAAATCATTACAAACTTTTACAATACCATCGTCAAAAAACTGCGCTTCATCAATACCTACTACATCGCAAGTATCTGCTAAAATGCGAATATTTGCAGCAGCAGGCACAGCAGTCGAAGCAATTTCATTAGCATTATGCGAAACAATGTTATTTTCATCGTAGCGATTGTCAGTCGATGGTTTAAAGATTTCAACTTTTTGTTTGGCAATTTGTGCACGTCGAAGTCTACGGATTAATTCTTCTGTTTTGCCAGAAAACATCGAACCACATATCACTTCGATCCAACCACATTGCCCTTCGGTATGTACTGTATTTTCAAGAAACATTTTGTATTTTTCAAGCGTCCTTATAAAGAACAATCATAATTATTACAGCCTTTACAGAAAATTCTTTTTTTGTGAAGAATTTAAAAAGGGTATCAAAAATACGGAATAAAGAGTTTGTGCTATAGCACAATTTTTGAATTATACTTTAAGCTTTCACTTATGAATACAGCTTCGATAATTGCACATATAAAATCGTTAACAGTCGAAATACAACATTCTAATTTTGAAGATATTCCAAAATTAAAGTCAAAAGTGTTATCGTTGTACGAGCAATTGGTAGTCTTAGAGCATACGCACGAATTAGACGAAGCAATTTCAAACACGCCCATAGTTCAGCAATCTGACTTAACTGAAAATTTAAGTAAAGAAGCTGAAATATTTGATGAAGCTGATTTAAAAGCAGGTTTAGAAGAATTCCCACTAATTTCAAATATTGAAAAAGATGTTGAAGTACCTGAAGTGGTTTCTACAGAAATAAAACCCGAACAACCATTTAGTGGGCCAGAATTATTACACGAGTTAGAAAGTATTACCGAAGGTTTTGAATTACCAGAATTTGAACCCGCAAGCCCTACCCTAAATTCAATTCAAGAGACACCAAAGTCTTTAAACGAAGTATTAAATAATTCAGTACAAATAGGCTTAAACGACCGTATTGCCTTTATAAATCATTTATTTGATCGCAATCAAGAAGATTATACACGAGTAATTTCTCAAATTAACACCATGCAAAATGCTGATGAAGTACTAAGCTTTATCAATTCATTTGTAAAGCCAGAATATGAACATTGGGAAGGAAAAGAAGTTATGGAAGAACGATTTGTTCAAGTCGTATTGAATCGATTCAAAGCCTAATGTATACTTTTGCAGCATGAGCAAATTATTTCTAGTGCCAACCCCTATAGGAAATCTTAAAGACATCACTTTTAGGGCTATCGAAGTATTAAACGAAGTTGATTTTATTTTAGCAGAAGATACCCGAACAAGTGGAAAGCTGTTAAAGCATTTTGAAATTACTACACCAGCCTATAGCCATCATATGCATAATGAGCATAAAACGGTTGAAGGAATTATTCAAAAATTAAAAACAGGTCAACAAGTCGCTTTAATAAGTGATGCGGGAACACCTGCCATTTCCGATCCTGGATTTTTATTGACAAGAGAAGCCATTGCCAACGACATTGAAGTAGAATGTTTACCTGGTGCAACGGCATTTGTGCCCGCTTTAGTAAATAGTGGTTTGCCTAATGACAAATTTATTTTTGAAGGTTTTTTACCAGTTAAAAAAGGCCGTCAAACCCGATTTTTAGCTTTAGCCGAGGAAACACGGACTATGATTTTTTATGAATCGCCTCATAAATTACTGAAGACATTAAAGGACATGCAAACCTATTTTGGAGAAGATCGACAGGTTTCAGTTAGTAGAGAATTGACAAAAATGTACGAAGAAACGGTACGAGGAACTTTATTAGAGGTATTTAATCATTTCAATAATAAACCTCCAAAAGGAGAGATTGTAATGGTAGTTGGTGGGAAGGCGAAGTGATTTTAAAATTTAAAAAATGAAGATTAAAGGTTTAATTGTAATAGCATTATTTTCTTTATGCTCATTTTCACTTTTTCATAAAGAAGAAAAACATAAAATTTTATCTCATATTGTTGATTTAAAACAACAAAATCTTAAGTTGTATTGGAAAGATGATTCTGGGAAAAATCTATCAAATTTTAAGAGATTAAAAGAATATCTTATAAACGATAAAAAGGAAGAATTGATCTTCGCTATGAATGGAGGGATGTACTTGAAAGATAGGTCACCTCAAGGTTTATTTATAGAGAATGGTATTATTAAAAAGAAAATGAACAATGTCCAAAGTGCTTATGGAAATTTTTATTTACAGCCTAATGGTGTTTTCTTTATAACTGATACTAAAGAAGGAGGAGTGTGTCCATCGTATGATTTTTCTTATGAAGGAGTTCGTTTTGCAACACAATCAGGGCCTATGCTGGTTATTGATGGTAAAATACACTCTAAGTTTACCAAAGGATCAAGAAATCTAAATATTAGAAATGGTGTAGGAATTTTACCTGATGGAAAATTAATTTTTGCCATGTCTATGCAAGAAATAAATCTTTATGACTTTGCTAGTTATTTTAAGTCTTTGGGTTGTAAAAATGCACTTTATTTAGACGGATTTGTTTCGAGAACTTATTTACCAAGTAAAAATTGGATTTCTACAGATGGTAATTTTGGAGTTATGATTGGAGAAACCAAAAACTGATAATATCAATTCAAAAATAAGGAGCGTACTGCTCTGCTCTAAAATCTAAAGTAGTGTATGCTGGATTTTTTTGTTTTGCTAGTTTATAACGATCCATTCCGCCGATACTTCTATTAGCAGCACCTGATGGCGCGGTAAGTGAAACCGTTCTGATCGTTCTATTTTCAACACGGAATTGATGTATCTTAGGGACTTCGTTGCTTACGACCTCAAGAGAAATTCCATAAGATTTCAATTGTTTTCTAAAGAAATATTCAGGGCCATTTTTACTGTTTCCTCCTGTAAAAATTAAGGTTTTAATAGTAGAGTGCTTTTTTAAAATAGCAATCAAATCACGTAATTCTGCCTCTTGCATCCCTAAATCCGAAGCATCCATTTTTTGTCTTTTACATGAACCTACAATATCACAAACGCCAATGGTTCGTTCAATAAGAAAATCACGACGCTGTGCAATCGCTTTTTCCGAGTTTTCATAAACAAGATTCAAATTAAATACACGATCCAAGATAGGCCATAATAATCCATTACTACTGCCGTAGCAAAAGTCAACATCACGATCATTAAGCATTCCCGTTGTAAATCGTGGTGGAGGTAAAGTACCTACAATTAATTTTGTAGTACCCTCAGGAATAAACGGAGGATAAGGGTGCGTGTGTAAAAACAACTAGTGTTCTTTTATAAAATTTATAGCCTGAGTATTAAAAGTTTCAGGTTCTTCTACATTCACCACATGACCACAGTCAGGAATTATTTGTAATGATGAGGTCGAATGCGATTTTACGATTTTTTCAATAATGGGCAGAAATAAATAATCTTGTTCGCCCATAATATAAAGGGTAGGAATTTTTATATCCTTGGCTCTAAAAAAGCGTAATAAAGGATTAATTTCACTCGTCAAACGAAACCATTTAATAAACTCTTTTTGATAGAGTTTTTTAGCCTCACGAGCAAAAAGTATTCTTGACTTCTTATGGTTTTTACGAGGCATAATAATAAAAGCAAACAACTTGTATAAATACATATACGGAATTACACTTTTAAACCAATTCCCTAATTTCATAAGTACCTGAGAACGGAAATTCATTTTCATGATAGCCCCACCCATAATCATACTTTTAACACGATCTGGGTATTTTTCCGCTAAATTTCTAATAAGAATTGTTCCTAAAGAAATTCCGATAAAATGTGACTTTTGAATTTTGAGGTGATCCAATACCTCATAAATATCTTTGGTGATATTATCGAAAGTGTATTTATCTGGATTATCCAACATATTCTCTACCTTACTTTCTCCATGCCCTCTTAAATCTAAGACGAGTACATTGAAATTTCTCGAAAACTGGCGTAATTGTTTAAACCAAATAGTAGAACTACCGCCTGCTCCGTGAACAAAGGTTACCCATTCGGTATTAGTAGGATGTAAATATGTAGCGTGGTGTAACAAATGAAAAATGATTTATACAAAAATAATAGAAAAGTATTTTGAAGTTCCTTTTTTCACAAATATTTAGTTTTGCATTAGAATTAAGTTCAAAGTACAAAGAATATAGAACAGATAACAGAGTACAACCAACAACTAACAACTACTAACTAACAACCACTATCTATATATGCGCTGGACACTAAAGCCGAAACCTGATGCTGAAATTATTACTCATTTACAAGAGGTTTTGGGAGTCGAAAAACCTATTGCCATATTGTTAGCTCAACGAGGAATAACGAATTATGAGCAAGCAAAAGCATTTTTCCGTCCGCAATTAGAAGATTTGCACGATCCTTATTTGATGAAGGATATGGATAGGGCAGTAGATCGTGTTTGGGAAGCTTTCGAGTTGGGACAACACATCATGGTATATGGAGATTATGATGTCGATGGTACTACGAGTGTAGCGTTAATGAGTTCTTATTTGAGTTCCTTCTACGATCAAGTGACCAGTTATATTCCAGATCGTTATGCAGAAGGCTATGGGGTTTCTTTTAAAGTAATTGATGTTGCAGCGGAAAAAGGCATTTCGTTGATTATAGCGTTAGATTGTGGTATAAAAGCTATTGAAAAAGTAGCCTATGCAAAGTCAAAAGATATTGATTTTGTAATATGTGATCACCATAGGCCAGGAAATGAAATTCCAGATGCTAGTGCTGTTTTAGATCCCAAACGAGAAGATTGCGAATATCCGTACAAGGAGTTATGTGGGTGCGGAGTAGGGTTCAAACTAATACAAGCATTACACTTAAAAAGAGGAGAACATTTCGATACATTGATTCCGTATTTGGATTTGGTGGCCACAGCCATAGGAGCCGATATCGTACCAATTACGGGGGAAAACAGGATATTAGCTTATCATGGACTAGAAGTGATCAATACAAGCCCTAGAATGGGTTTTAAAGCATTAATAGCACAAACGAAGAAAACTATATTTACCATTACAGATGTGGTTTTTATCATTGCTCCAAGGATTAATGCAGCAGGTCGTATGAAACACGGTTTACATGCCGTTGAATTATTGGTTGAAAGCGATCTTAAAACGGCTGAAGAGATAGCGAAGAATATAGAGTTTTATAATGCCGAAAGAAAAGATGCTGACAAGAAGATTACCAAGGAAGCTTTAATTCAGATTCAAGAAAACAATGAAGAAGAGCGTTTTACTTCGGTAGTATACCAACCGCATTGGCATAAAGGCGTTATAGGAATAGTGGCTTCAAGATTGACTGAAACCCATTATCGACCAACATTAGTATTTACCAAAAGTGGAGAAAAACTAGCAGCTTCGGCACGTTCTGTAGTAGGTTTCGATGTATACAATGCCTTAGAAGCAAGTGCTGAATTTATAGAACAATTTGGAGGACATAAATATGCTGCGGGTTTAACCCTAAAGGAAGAGCATTACGATAATTTTAAAGCAAAATTTGAATCGGTAGTAGCCGAACAAATAGATCCAAAACTATTGACTCCGGAAATTGAAATTGATTTAGAATTAAATTTTAGTGATATCAATCCTAAATTTTATAGGATTTTAAAGCAATTTGCTCCCTTCGGGCCAGAAAATCGATCTCCTATTTTTATGACATCAGGTGTGGTCGATTCGGGATATGCTAGGGGAGTTGGAGAAGATGAAAAACACCTAAAAGCAGCATTTCGACAAGAAGAGGATATGCAACCTATAGGTGCGATAGGATTTAATTTAGGGGATAAAATTACAGCGCTACATAATCAACAATCGGTAGATGTCGTCTATGCCTTGGATGAAAATGAATGGCAAGGAAATGTAAGTTTGCAGTTGAGGTTGAAGGATGTAAGGTAATCTAATCAACCACCATTATAGCTTCTACCATCATCAAATCAGAGACAAACCCATAAATTTCTGAAAGTTCCCATTCTTTTAGAAGACCTTCTTGTATAGTTGTAAATGACACTATTTTTCGATCATTTAACTGTTCGATTACAGATGATAATTGGGTGTTTTTTCGAAATTTAAAATGATGTCCTCTTGCAAAAACAACATAATCATTAGGGTCAATATCTAGAATTTGTATCGGAAATGGCAGTTTTCCTTTGATAGTAAAGTTGCCATTTGGGATGTTGTTTCTTTTATTTAAAAGAGATGGATTGACAAGCCCTCCATTACTTTTTAAAGCATGTACTTTGAATTGAAAAGCACGATCTATCTTTTGATTGAGAAGAGTCTCATCCAATGTATGAGAACTGTAATTATCATCATCTTTAACGGGACTACAATAACGATTATTAGAAAGCATATCTTTTTTAGAAATCTCGAACAACTCGTTCATTAAAATATGTTCTGGAGGATTAATATAATCCATAACAACACTTAGAGAGAATTCCGAAGAATTTGCAATATGATATACCTGATGTGGAATGAACATAGCATCTCCAGGATGTAATTCATAACAAGTAGCATCTTTCATCATTGTATCAAAATCATGAAATACTTCTGTATTATGTTCGATTTTGTTTAATTCTGGATCATCCCAAGTATAGAATTGTTTCTTTCCTGGTCCTAAATGAAATAATATACCTTCCTCTCCCGTAGCTTCTTTATGAACCCCAAAAGGTGTAAAGCCATAATTCCCCATAAAAAATAAAAAAGAAATTCCACCCAAAGGAATTCCTGCATTGTCTATTAAAGGTTTTACAATAGTAGCAGCTTTTTCTGAGAAAGTATTACTGTAACTTTCGAGACTATTTAAGATCATGCCGAATGTATCATCACCAAAAATCTTATGAGCCCATGCTTCCCAAGTATCCTCATCAATAGGAGGAAAGCTTTTCATTTTTTCTCCTAAAGGTTCTAGCTCACTATTTAAATAGGTCTTTAGACCAATATGTGTTTCTCCTTTTTCAATAAAATTAAATAAAACTTCTTTTACTAATTGGTGAAGTATTGTGATGTCATTTTCAGATAAAATCGCCTTAATGTTAGTGGCTTTTCTAAGATGTGCAGTGTCTTTATAAAATTCATTCCAAGATGTAGTATTCATTAAATTGGGGATAGGTTATATTTTATGATTTAATTAAAAAAGATTTCAACCATTCATTAGGAATGATATCAATTGTTAGATTCACACGCTCTGTTGGGCCATTTTCAATACGATGCGGATCGGATAATCGCATGTACCAACATTCCCCAGGTTTCATATCTACGAGCGTGTTATTCAAATAAAACTTTTCATCTGTATTAAATATGGGAATAGTCAGTCTTACCATAGATTTTTCAATATGAATCGCTAAAGTAGGATCTGTATGTTCTTTAACTTCAGCTTGCTTTTCTAAGCGCAACAGTCGCACGAGATTGACCGTAGCATGTTCTTTAAAAAAGTCGACTACTTCTTTCAAATAAGTCGAAGCTTCTAATTCTTTTGTGTCTGACCAATCACACCAAGTCCCATCTGCATAGTCATCTGCAGGAGGGGGGATCGGTAAGGAAGGGTCTATTTGATGCGCAGGTCCTCTTAATGTGATTACTTTATAGTATATAAAAAAATCATTTTCAATAAGTTTCAAAACTTCCTGTTGTAGTTTTTCTACATTAAAGTTGAAAGGCAGTTGTATGCGGTCTTTTACCTGAGTTAATGTATTCTCATCCATCACATTCTTAGTTAAGTTAGCTATGGTAATGTGCTATTTTTTATTTTTCAGCAGTTTTACAATGCATTAGCTAAAGTAAAAAAGAACAAATTTTTTAAAACAAAATTTTAGTGAATCGTGGTTTTTAATGAGTAAACTACGAGGTAACCGATTTATTAGATTCCCATTCTTCAACATCAATCGGTTTACCTAAGTAGGCTAATACACTTCCTTCTATATAATGCTGCAATACTTTTTCATAAGAAGAAATAATCTTTATTTCTCCGCTAGGAATTTTTAGAAATAAAGGCACCATAAACTCTTCGGAGTTCGTAAGGTTAATTATGCGTTGTAAATATTCTTGATTTTTAATAGGTATTTCGGATATAGCAGGATATTTGTAGGCTACATCCGATAAGCTATCGAAACTTTGTGTATATGAAAATAAGCCTTCTTCTGCTAATAATCGATTTTCAGTTACTTCTTGTTCACTAATTAAACGAAAAGCACCATTCTCACCAAATTGGTTTTTAAACCTACTTATAGCATTTGCGTTTACCTTGTCATTAGCGGTTAAAGCTAGTAAGTAACCCACATTGTTTAATTCAATATTATTTTCTAAATCATCACTCATGATATTAGCTTCAATTGCTTCAATACCTAACTTTTTAGCCGTTTGAATGTGATCAATATTCGTGTCGGTCAATACCACATTTCTACCGTGTTTCTTTAAGTATAATGCAATCAATCGAGAAACTTTTGAAGCTCCCACAATTAGTATTCCGTTAGATTTCTTTAAGAAAACGCCAATAATTTTTGCGAAAATTCGGGCTGTAGTAGCATTCAATAATACGGTTCCTAAAACAATCATAAACACTAACGGGGTAATATATTCTGCCCCAGGTTCGCCTGCTTGTTGTAATCTTGATCCAAAAAGAGAAGCAATACCTGCAGCTACAATTCCACGAGGTCCCATCCAACTAATAAATACCTTTTCATTCAATTTCAACCCTGAATTGATAGAGCTTAAAAACACGCCTATCGGGCGTACTAAAAACACTACCACGGCAAATAAAATTGCGGTATTCCAATTGGCGATAAGCAATAAGTCATCAAAATTAATATTGGCTCCTAATAAAATAAATAGGATAGAAATTAGCAAAACACTCAACGACTCTTTAAAGTAGAGGAGTTCTTTTAAATTAGGCACATTAGTATTTCCTAATACCATACCCATAACCACTACCGCAAGTAAACCTGATTCGTGAGCAAAAGATTCTGACAATACAAAAACTCCCAATACAGCAGCTAATGTAAATACATTTAATAAGTAGTGTGGGATAATGCGTTTACGAATAGCAAAACCTAAACTGTGTGCAAAGGTAAATCCGAAAGTACCTCCAAATAATACAATTTTACCAAACTCAAGAAGTGCTGTTTGTGTAAAGCCCGATTGGTGGTCAACACTAATAAACTCAAATACCAATACCGCAACTAATGCACCAATGGGGTCAATAAGAATTCCTTCCCATTTTAAAATAGCCGCTAAATCTTTTTTTAAGGGAATGTTTCTAAGAATAGGCGATATTACAGTAGGCCCAGTCACTATGATTAGTGAAGAGAATAGAAAAGACATTTCCCAACCTAACCCCACAATATAATGAGCGGCTAAACCAGCGCCTACAAAAGTGATTAACACGGCAACAGTAATCAATTTTAAAATTACAGGACCAACATTTAAAATTTCGTCACGCCTAAGGGTTAAACCTCCTTCAAATAAAATAATACTAATGGCAAGTGAAACAAAATAGTATAAGCCTTGACCAGGAAAAAGCCCTTTAGTACCGTTCCAAATAGGTTCTATTAGTTTTTCGCCATCGGCAGTATACAGTGTCGAGATGGGTCCAAATAATAATCCGATTAATATTAAAGGAAGTATGGCTGGTAGCTTTAATTTCCAGCCTACCCATTGTGCTGTAATTCCTAAAATAATAATTCCTGCAAGTTCTAACATTGGCATTGGTGTTGATGCGGTCTAAATTACAAAACTCCGAGCAATGATCTTGCCTGAATACTATTTTGAGGACAATTAATATTATAATGCCGTTTTAGGTTGCTGCAATGTCAATCTTAAAGAATCTCTAAAAACTTAGCTTAAACTGAAATGTACTATTAGGGATTTGGTAAATCTTAATTTCTGAAATGAGATGATGTAACATTTTTGATCTAAAAAGGTTACTTTTGAGTAAATCGGTTACATTTTAACTAAAATAGTCAATTTACAAAGCATATAACGTCAAATACATGATTATAAATCACCCGTTTAGAAGAGGATTATTAGTGGTAGGATCTTCCATATTATTGTCTAGTTGTTTTTCAACAGCACCTTCATTAGTAGATATTCCAGAAGAAAATATTGACAAATTACCCTTAAAAATTGGGGAACTTGACGAGGCCCAATTAAAGAATTGGAATCATGCGGATCTTTCTTTAGATACCATTCCTGGGATGAGTGTCGATCGTGCCTATAACGAACTACTCAAACATCGCAAAAGTAAATCGGTAATAGTAGCTGTTATTGATAGTGGAATTGATATTAATCATGAAGACCTTAAAGGAAAAATTTGGGTTAATAACGACGAGAAACCTAATAATGGTATTGACGATGATGGAAATGGTTATGTAGATGATATCAACGGTTGGAATTTCCTAGGAAATGTAGTCGCTGAGAATATGGAGTATATTCGAATTATACGTGACAATCAATCAAAATTTGAAGGGAAAGAAGCTACCGCTTTTTCAGGGAAAGAAAAAGAAGCTTTTAATCAATATCAAAAAGCGAAACAAGAATACAATAAAGAGGTTCAAGAAAATCAACAAAAATTAGGGCAGTACAAACCATTATTAGAAAAGTTAGAAGCTGCTAATAAATTTGCGATTAAAGAAACAGGTAAAAAAGACTTTACCTCGAAAGAAGTACAAGCCTTAACACCTAAAACGCAACAAGAGCAAGAATATCAACAAATGATAGTGGGGATGTTTCCTAATGTATCTAGAGGGCAAAATTTCTCAGATTTTGTGCATGGCTTAGAAGAATATGTTGATTATTTACAAGAACGTCAAGACACTCATTTTAATATTGATTTAAATGCTCGAAAAAACAAATTGGGTGATAATGAAAATGACCTTTCAAAAACAGTTTATGGAAACGCGCAAGTTGGCGGTCCTGACCCTAAACTAAAAGATGCTAAACACGGTACACATGTCGCAGGTATTATTGCAGCTAACCGAAAAAACGGAAAAGGAACTCGCGGTATAGCCGAAAATGTAAAAATAATGGCAGTTCGTGCGGTACCCGATGGTGACGAGTACGATAAAGATGTGGCACTAGCGATTCGCTACGCTGTCGATAATGGAGCTTGGGTAATTAACACCAGTTTTGGAAAATATTACTCACCACACTCTGATTGGGTTCGCGATGCAATCAAATATGCTGCTCAAAAAGATGTATTAATTGTCAATGCTGCAGGAAATGATGGGTTAAATCTAGATACTGTTAATGTATATCCGAACGATCAAACACAAAATATTCCAGAAATATCCGATAACTTTTTAACTGTAGGTGCCTTAAATTATGAATACGGAACGCAATTAGTAGCTTCTTTTTCTAACTACGGAAAACAAAATGTAGATGTGTTTGCGCCTGGAGTCAAAATTTATTCAACAACTCCATTAAATACCTATGAATTTTTACAAGGAACCTCTATGGCAGCTCCAGCAGTTGCAGGTGCAGCGGCGGTTTTGAGATCATATTTTCCACTACTTTCAGCAAAACAGGTTAAACAAATTTTAATGGATAGCGGTAATACTACGACAACCAATGTTGGTTTAGGAGATGATAGTAAAAACAAGTTCACGAATATTTCAAAATCTGGAAAAATGGTGAATTTATACAACGCTATTATAATGGCCGATCGTTTGGGTAGGCATTATAAGTAATTGACTTAAGAATGAAAGTATGAGATAATACAAGCCTTCTACCGATAAGCTTAGTTATTCGAGTCACACAAAATACCCTGTAAAATTTCTAGCTATTCTAAGGGAAGAATTAGAATAATATTTAGAGAAGCCAGTTTTCAACAAGAAAAATCATTCTACTATGCGATTATGTTTACTTTACATTTTAAGTATTACAAGTATATGTTTAGCACAACCTAATCCTTCATACTGGCAACAACAAGCTGATTATACCATGGAAGTTAAGGTTGATGTGGAAAAGCATCAATATCAAGGTAAAGAAGAAATAAAGTATACTAATAATTCACCTGATACGTTAAAAAAAGTCTTCTTTCATTTGTACTTCAACGCTTTTCAGCCAGGAAGCGAAATGGATATACGTTCATTGAGTATACGTGATGCCGACAAAAGAGTAGGCGATCGAATTTCAAAATTAAAGCCTAATGAAATTGGTTATCTAGAAATTGATAACTTGAGGTTGAACGGTAAAAAATTAAATTTCGAGGTAAAAGGAACTATAGCTGAGGTTGCTTTAGAAGAATTTATTTTACCTAATCAACAAGTGAATTTTCAATTAGATTTTAAAGGACAAATACCTAAACAAATCCGTCGATCGGGAAGAAATAACAGCGAGGGTGTCGCTTATTCAATGACGCAATGGTTTCCAAAAATTGCGGGCTATGATGAACGAGGTTGGCACGCAAACCCTTACATTGGCAGAGAATTTTTTAGTCCGTTTGGGAATTATGATGTTAAGATTGACATTGATCCAAGTTATATTGTAGGAGGTACAGGAGTGCTTCAACCCTTTGGCTCGGTTCAGGGTTCAACTACCAATGAAAATAAAAAGACTTGGCATTTTAAAGGCGAAAATATTCACGACTTTGCTTGGGCGGCAGATCCTGATTTTATACACGATACGGTTGCATTTGGCGATAATCAGCAATTACATTTCTACTACCAAAACAATCCAAAAATTATCGATAATTGGAAGAAGCTACAACCCGTTGCCGTTGCATTAATGAATTACTACGAAACACATATAGGGCCCTATCCGTATCCGCAGTATTCTATTATTCAAGGGGGCGATGGTGGTATGGAATATGCTATGTGCACGCTTATAACTGGAGAAAGAAAATTTGAAAGTTTAGTAGGGGTTACGGCTCATGAAATGGCACATGCTTGGTTTCAGCATATTTTAGCAACAGACGAAGCGAATCACGAGTGGATGGATGAAGGCTTTACGACCTACATTTCTACATTGGCAGAAAATGAAGTGTCAAAAACATTTAATACCTATCCTTTAGAAGGAAGTTATAATGGTTATCGACAACTAGTAGCTTCAGGTGCTGAACAACCACAAACCACTCATGCTGATCGCTACAAATACAATTATGCATACGGTGTGTCTGCTTATTCTAAAGGAGCTATCTTTTTATCACAATTAGGTGAAATTATAGGGCAAGAAGCCCTATCAAAAACCTTGAAGCAGTATTACAATCAATGGAAATTTAAGCATCCTAAGCCAAATGATTTTATTCGTGTAGCAGAAAAAGTTAGTGGAGTAGAACTCGATTGGTATTTACAAGATTGGACCACCACCACCAATACGATTGACTATGCTGTAGATTCAGTCACACAAGAAAAGAAAAGTATTAAAATTAGCTTGGTACGTAAAGGGCTTATGCCAGCTCCATTAACGGTAACCATAACCTATGCCGATAAATCAACGGAAAGTTATTTAATTCCTTTACGTATAATGCGAGGTAGCCGACCATTACAACCAAAAGAAAAATTGCTTCCCGATTGGGCTTGGGCATATCCAACTTATAGTTTTGAAATTCCAACTAAGAAAAGAAAAATAAAGGAAGTCAAACTTAATGCATCAGGTAAAATTGCTGATATTGATATTAAAAATGATGTGTTTGAGGTAAAGTGATTTTTAAAGTTATTGTATTGTGGTGGCTATCTCAAAATCAATATTACCGAAGGCTGAGCGATAGTCGAAGTCTGTCAATAAGCAGCAACCAGCTTGTATTTCAACTCCGCTCAATGAAAATTTTTAAGAGGCTGAATTTTTTAGATAACCTGATCGTGCAGCGATTCAAAATTATATTTTATAGGATTATTTGTTAAGGAATGTTTGGTAAGTCTTTTAAAGTAAAAACACAGGTAAAAAACAATACTTTTGTTTTGTGAATGAAAAGTTACCTAGCATACTAAAATTAAAAAGTCGTAAGCAAATTGCGACCCTTTTTGCGGAAGGAAAATCGATAAAGGCTTACCCAATATTATTGGCTTATATGCCTTGCGAATTAGAAGTTCCTTTTAAAGTTGGATTTTCGGTTAGTAAACGCAATTTTAAAACAGCTGTCGATCGCAATCGTGTAAAGCGTTTATTACGAGAAAATTTCAGAAAAAATAAGTATCTTTTTGCGAGCGAAAATAATCAGCAATTTTTGTTGATGTTTATTTTTATAGGAAAAGAATTGCCAGACTATCCACAAGTAGAAAAGGCATTAATGAAGCTTGCTAAAAAATGGCAAGATCAGGAAAAATAATATTGAAAATGAAGCGCACCTTTATAATTGCGAGCAGTGTAGTACTAGCTTTTTTTGGATTATCAAGTTTTAGTTTTAACAGCGATGCTTTTGAGATTAGTAAACAAATAGAAATTTTTGTTTCTTTTTATGAAAAGCTGAATCACAATTACGTCGACCCGCTAAACGCAGGCGATTTAATGAATAAAGCCATTAAAGGAATTACCAAAGAATTAGATCCTTACACCAAATTTAGAACCGAAAAAGATATTTTAGATTCTAAAATTCGTCAAAGTGGTGAATTTACAGGAATAGGTTCTGGCGTGTTTTCAAAAAATGGTCGCTTATTTATTTCAGAACCTTTTCAAGATTTTCCTGCCGATGCGGCGGGTATGAAAGCTGGGGACGAAATTATCCAAATAGATGATATTATAGTGTCTGAATTTAAAGGACAAGCAAAAGATTTATTACGTGGTGAAGTAGGTAGTGAAGTCACACTAAAGTTTATCCGACAAGGAGAAACAAAAACGGCTTCCATTACCCGAGGAAGAATTGATGTAGATGCCGTTCCTTATTACGAGTTGTTAAAAGATAATATCGGATATATTGTGCTTCAAAAATTCAATAAAAAAGCTTCTTCTGAAACTATTTCAGCTATAAAAGAATTGAAACAAAGAGGCGCTACTAAAATAATATTAGATCTTCGTGGTAACCCAGGGGGACTACTAACAGAAGCAGTAAATGTTTGTAATATTTTTATTCCAAAAGGACAATTAATCGTTAACACAGAATCGAATATTCCTAACAATATTAAAACCTACAAAACAAAAAAAGCCCCTGTTGATTTAGATATTCCATTGGCGGTTTTAGTAAATGATCGTAGTGCCTCGGCAAGTGAAATTGTTTCAGGTGTTATTCAAGATTTAGATCGTGGGGTAATTATAGGCTCACGTAGTTTTGGTAAAGGTTTAGTACAAAGCACCAAACGCCTAAAATACGACACTCAGTTGAAAGTGACTACTTCAAGATACTTTATACCTTCTGGACGATGCGTACAATCATTAGATTATTGGAATAGAGATGCCTACGGAAGACCTGTACGTGTGCAAAAAGGCGATTATAAAGCATTTAAAACATTAAACTCTGGTAGAACTGTTTATGATGGGGGTGGAGTGTATCCTGATGTTGTAGTAGGTCGCGAAAAGCTAAGCGCTATTGCTAAAGCCTTAAATAGAGAGCGTATTATTTTTAATTTTGCTACGGACTATTACTATAAACACGCTACGGTAAACGTAGCCGATTTTAAGGTTGACGATGCTATTTACACTGATTTTGTGGCTTTCGTAGAAAAATCAAAATTCAAATACGAAACTAAAACGGAAGAGCTTATCGAAGATTTGATGGTAATCGCTGAAAAAGAAGAATTTGATAAAAATATAAATCCACAAATAAAGGCTTTAAAAAAGTCTTTGAAAGAAAGAAAAGAGTCGCTTATTTCCGATCATAAAAAGGAAATCAGTCAGCTTATTGCCGACGAAATTTTAAAGCGTTATCACTACCGAGAAGGTATGCTAAAAAACCATGCACTTAATAATGAAGAAGTGCTAGAAGCACAAAGCGTTTTACTAGATCAAAGTAGGTATGGTAAAATTTTAGGGAGATAATTGAAAGGTGAAATTTTCTTTTAAAATTTATAGGTAAATCTGTAATTAGTATTACAATATCCGTTTTCATTACTCCTTGCTTGACAAGGAATCTCATCCTATTGATTTTTATATCCTTAATAGGAGGCTGTCTAAAAGTAATATTCATGAAGGCTGAGCGATAGTCGAAGCCTGTTGATTAATTGATGATCAAATTATTTTTTTATTTAATTCACTTTGCGATTATAAGCTTCTTGACTTTTAAAACAGCCTCATACTTAAAATAAAATGTAACATTTTTTGATTTCTACATCTAAAGGGAAATTAAAACTTGAAACAATGAAAAATTTTATTTTAGTAGTATTCGCATTCGTATTTACGGTATCAACCTATGCAAGTAACGAACCTGAACCTATAAGCGTTGAAGTAGTAGGGGAAGGAGAACCTTTAATATTTATCCCAGGATTTACAGTTCCTGGCGATATTTGGAAGCCCGTTGTAAATGAACTCCAAAACAGTTACCAATGTCATTTAGTAACTTTAGCCGGTTTTGGAGGAAAAGCGCCCATAACATTTCCTTGGTTACCTAAAGTTAATGAGTCTCTAAAAAATTACGTTCTCGAAAAAGACTTACAAGGTGCTACCGTCATAGGACATAGTTTGGGCGGAACAATGGCTACTTGGCTTGCCGCTCAGAAAGATCTAAAGCTTTCTAAAATCATATTAATTGATGCACTTCCTGCTTCAGGTGCGTTAATGATTCCTAATTTTAACCCGGATAATTTAATTTATGAAAGTCCGTTTAACAAGCAACAGCTAGCTATGGACGAGGTGACTTTCGAACAGACAGCCACAGCAATGGCAAAGGGTATGAGTCTTAATGTACTGGCTCAAGAAAGCATTAAAAACTGGATATTAAAATGTGATCGAAAAACATATGTTTACGGATATACCGATTACCTTAAATTAGACTTAAGAGAAGAATTAAAAAACATTTTGATTCCGGTATACATCATTGCGGCTGCGCAGCCTTACGGAGTAGAAATGGTTAAGCAAACCTATAAAAATCAATATGCAAACCTTAATGACTACAGTTTTATTATTGCAGAAAATAGTGCTCACTTTATAATGCTGGATCAACCTGAATGGTTTTTAAAACAAATAAAAACAATATTAATATCTAAATAATGATGACTGAAGAACAGTTTAATGGCATCTATAATTTACATGCTTCTAAAGTTCATAGATTATGTTTGGGATATGCATCAGGAAATAATGAGCTAGCAAAAGAATGGCATCAAGAAACTTTCATTAAGGTTTGGAAACATAGAAATTCCTTTAAAGGAAAATCTTCAATAGATACATGGATTTACAGAATCGCTGTAAATGTGTGTTTGGGTGATTTGCGTAAAGTAAAAAACAGCGTAATTATTAATGATGATGTATTGTCAAAAGCAAGCCCTGATGATGACCATGAAAATAAGGAGAAAGACATTAAAAAAATGTATCACTGTATAGATCAATTAACCGAACAAAATAGAGCATTAATATTATTAGAATTAGAAGACTTACCGCAAATTACCATCGCAGAAACCGTTGGATTAGCTCACGGAACATTGCGAACGCGTTTAAGTCGTATTAGAAAATCACTTTTAAAATGTATTAAAAATGGAAAAGGACAACTTAAATAAATTATGGGAATTTCAAGCTATTGAAGGCTTAAACATTAACCCTAAAGAGCTCATTAAAAAAGCAAATAAACAACGAAACGAACAATACATTAGTATTACTGTAATGTCGTTAACTGTAATTGTATTAATTGCATATGCTATATTTTACGCATTTAGCCAATGGAACACGTTTAATTTAGGCTTAATGCTTATGATTGCTAGCCTTTCTGTACGGGTTATGTTAGAGTTCTACTCTTTACATAGAAAAGAGAAACAATTGGTTTCGATGCCTCAAAAATCTTATTATACTTATTTGAAAAAGTATTACAAAACAAGGCAAATTGTGAATTACCTCATCACACCTATTTGTGTTAGCGTTTACATTGCAGGTTTTTATTTGTTGTTGCCTTATTTTAAAGCATACTTTTCGCGTGGGTTTTATCTATACATTGTGGTTTCAGGTATTGTTTCTATCGCTTTTGTTATGGGTATAATTATTAAAGGAATCATTAAGGAAGAACGCTATTTAAAACAATTGAACGGGTAAAAAATCAAATGAATTTGAAAGGTCAACCCAAAAAGTTATTGAACATTCTATTTATTTTGTGTGTCACTACGAATTTTAAAAAACTATAGTGGAGTCTCCATTACTAGGAATTGGAAATCTTTCGTTTAAATCCTGCAAGGTCTTTCTTGAACTTGTAGGTGTATTTTACCAACCTATAAATCCTCCTAGGTTTTAAAAACCTAGGAGGTATTTATTTTCATCGTCTAATATTCATAATATTTAGAATCAAACCGAGATCAGTAGATTCACTATCATTACCGTAGAGGCAGAGACAAAAAAATGAGGCTATCTAAAAAGCTGGAAATCCTCTAAACGAATATTGAGCGAAGCCGAAATGTAGTTTGATATCATCTCATCTACAGGCTTCGACTAACGCTCAGCCTTCGTTTATGACACTTTTAGACGCCGTATTATTATATTAACTATGTTGTAAAATAAAAGCTTAGTTCGTAAAGAAAGTACTTAAGATGTCATTGATCTGAGCACCGCGATTCATTTCTAAATCTTCTTTAATACCATCAACAGCGGCTTTGTATTTTCTTAACACCTTTTCCGTATTTAATTTGTCAAGCTTAATTGGTCGACCATCTGTTTTTACTAAATAGTATTTAAAATGCTCTTTAGTAGAATTTAATATCAGTTTACGCTGAAAAGTCAAAGCTAAATTTTGACCATGGATGGTAACACCTGTTTCGTCAGTAGAAATTTTATCCGTTTCTTCCGAAATACTTTCAGCAGTAGTAAACATTTCTAAATATTCGCTACTTAATTTTGACCAGTCGTACTGAGCAAAAATTCCTTGAGAAGCAAATAATAATAATGAGGCTACAATTAGTTTTTTCATGATATGGGTTTTTATTTATTCTTTTTTCAAATACCGTGCCTTAAAAATAGAGAACGCAGTTTAGTACTAAAATAGTACATATTATGTTTGATAAATTTAGAATGCGCTTAAATATTCAATAAGTTCATCTACAGCTTCTTCTTGTAAAAAGTGATTCTTTTTTAATAAATGAATATTTTCTTCTTTAATATTTAAATCAGTTATCACTTTTTCACTTTGTGGTCTCCAATGCAAAATTTCATCGTTAGTTCCCCAAATTACTTGTGTAGGCACGTTTAAACCTTTTAATACATCGCTATAATCAGGAATGGACTTAGTATTTTTTGTAAAAAATTTATAAAGTCCTTTAGTTTTGCCATTCTTTAAAGGCACTTTGTAACCTTCAATATCAGCTTTGGAAAGCTCACAATTGTCAGTACCATTTTTAAATAACATTTTTAGCATTAAATTAGTGTTGCTTCTATAAGTGCCTGCCACGGCTTTGGCAAATAAGCCTTTTCTAAATTTCATAGGAGGATCAAATCCTTCTCCATAAATAATGGTATTTAATATAGATAGTTTTGAGATTTTATCAGGAGCAATTTTTGCTAATTCCCACGTCCACAAGCCGCCAGCGTCGTGCATTACTTGGTGCCAATTATCAATTTTTAAGTACGCCATTAACCCTAAAAGGCGTTTGGCATGCTCAGCCTTTCCATAAATTTCATAGCCATCGGGGCTATCACTATTCCCAAAACCTAGCATATCGGGTACAATAACACGGTGTCCTGTTTTTACAAGCGGATCTATCAATTTACGGTATAACCAACCTGATGTCGGAATACCATGAAGTAATAAAATAACTTCGCCTTCACCCTCGTCTATGTAAGCGATGTCACCTGAATTTGAAGTCCATTTTTTTTGCTTCGCAGTAAAATCTTCGTAATAGATATCTCCTGGTTTTGTAGCTACTTGGTATGGCTTACAAGAGATAAAGCATGTAGCTATAATTAATGCGTAGAAAATAATTTTTTTAAACATGTATTCGGGTTTATTCAAATAGTAAAATGTCTTTACAATTTAAACAATTCTTTTTTAGTAGTTTATTTTACTGCGATTATATATCTACCAGATTATAATTTTTTAAAAAATACATTGATTAACGAATTAGTTACGCAGTAATCTAAGGCTCAAATTTTTTCAATTCCATTTTGCCTTCATAAAAAATACCATACGTAAAGTGATTACACCAATCACCAAGGTTGGTATATAAGCTTTTTTCAATAGGAATTTGTAAGGGGAGATGTCGGTGACCAAATACAAAATGATCACGGTGTTGTTGCGCTAATTTCCGTTTGCAATATTGTACCAACCATTCGTTTTCTTCTCCTAAAAAAACAATATCATCTTCACCTGAAATAAGTTTATTTTTTGTGGAAAGCGTGTGCCCTAACCAAACTCCAATATCGGGGTGGATACTTCGAAATAACCATTGACAAAAAGGGTTGGTAAACACTTTTTTCATTCTTTTAAAGCCTTTGTCACCTGGACCTAAACCATCACCGTGTCCAATAAAAAACGAAGTGTTGTTTATGGTAAATTCTTGAGGTTTGTGGAACACAGGAATGTTTAATTCTTCTTCAAAATACCCATTCATCCAAAGGTCATGATTTCCAACAAAGAAAAATACTGGAATTCCTGAATCGGTAAATTCGGCTAGTTTTCCTAATATTCGAACAAAGCCTTTAGGCACAACGCATTTGTATTCTACCCAAAAATCAAAAAGATCTCCCAACAAAAATAAAGCCCCGCAATCCTCTTTAATTTCAGTTAACCATCGCAAGAATTTTTGTTCTTTAGGTCGGCTAGCCGCGGCTGTAGGCGCACCCAAATGATTATCTGACGAGAAATAGACTTTTTTTCCTTTAGGGATGTCAAGCTTCATAATGGTTAATGAAATTTCTTTCGAAGATACTTTATTTTAAATTTTTGGTAGAAAAGTATTTTTTGTTCTTTGGTAGCCTCTTTCTTAATTATGAGATGTAAACTATCCAAATAAATACTCAACCATTTCTTCAATTTTAGAAACACGTACAAGTTCTATGCCTGCTGTTTTTCCTGCAATTTTAGCGTATTTAGAAACCATAATTTGTTCAAATCCTAATGTTGCAGCTTCTTGAATGCGTTGATCGATGCGGCTAACGGGTCTAATTTCACCAGCAAGGCCTACTTCGGCAGCAAAGCAAATATGATTGTTTAAAGAAATATCTTCATTAGAGGATAGAATCGCAGCGGTGACTGCTAAATCAATAGCAGGATCGTTAACACTAATGCCTCCTGTAATATTTAAAAAAACATCTTTAGCACCTAATCTAAAACCAGCCCTTTTTTCTAGTACGGCCAATAACATATTTAAACGCTTTGCAGGAAAACCTGTAGTACTTCGTTGTGGAGTTCCATAAACGGCGGTGCTTACCAAGGCCTGTATTTCAATCATTAAAGGGCGCATACCTTCTAAGGTGGCTGATATGGCGGTACCGCTAAGGTCTTCTTCTTTTTTAGAAAGCAATAATTCGCTAGGGTTTGTTACTTGACGCAATCCATTGTGTTGCATTTCGTAGATACCCAATTCAGCAGTAGAACCAAAACGATTTTTGTGCGATCGCAAAATACGGTAAACAAAATTTTGATCTCCCTCAAACTGAAGTACCGTATCCACCATATGCTCTAATAACTTTGGCCCCGCTATATTGCCTTCTTTAGTTATATGTCCGATTAGTAAAATAGGGGTGTGGGTTTCTTTAGCAAATTTTATAAGCTCACTAGTACATTCCCGAATTTGCGAAACACTTCCTGGGCTGGCTTCTATAAAATCGGTATGTAGGGTTTGAATAGAATCTATAACCACCACATCAGGCTGGTGATTCGCAATTTGTTTGAAGATTAGTTGGGTATTGGTTTCTGTTTTTGATAGCATACGATCGGCTCGCATTTTGATTTGCTTTTGACTTTCTTCTCCAGAAACGTATAATGTTTTATACGGTAAATTTAAAGCGATTTGTAGCATTAGGGTACTTTTTCCAATACCAGGCTCGCCCCCTAAAAGTGTTAATGATCCTGGTACCAAGCCGCCGCCTAATACTTGATTGAATTCATGATCGCCTGTATTTAAACGAATATCTTGCGAGCTATCAATTTCAGATATTTTCAATGGCTTGCTCACTTGTTTTTTTGAGGCTTCAGCATCATTCTTCCAAGCTACTTTTTCTTGTTTTTGTACAATTTCTTCAACAATTGTATTCCAAGATTTGCAGGTAGAGCATTGCCCTAACCACTGTGCGTGTTGTGCGCCGCAATGTTGACAGTAAAAAACAGTTTTTGTTTTAGCCATAATTTATAAACCTGAATAGTAAGTAACAAATGTAAGCATCGACTACTATCTAGTAATATTTTGTTATATCATTATAGTTTATAATCTTATGCAAAAATAACATTTAAGTACATTTAAACGTATTTTTTTGAGTTTTAACTATTTTTTGTTTTAAAAAATTATTAATTTACCAATCCAAATCTAAAATAAAAATTATGACCGCTTTAAGTATCGAAAAAGAAATTGTTGATAATTTACATTTCCCATTAGAAGATGTTTTGTCAGCTCCAGAAGATCAACAACGAAGAAGACAAGCATTAAGAAGGGCTTCCATTTTGGGAAATTTAGATCGCACGAAAATGCGCATTAAGTTTATGGATAACGAAAACTTAAAAGAAGTGCATACTACCATTTGGGCAGTTACTCCTAATTATGTCATCTTGAAAGGAGCCCGATTATTACCTTTACATAGAATCATTAGCGTAGAATAAAATTATACTAACCTACTTAACCTTTAACCTGGTCAAATTTTTTAAGAGAATACCCCCATTATTCTTTTAGGAATTTGACCTATTTTTTTAGATGGTTTTACAACGGGAATTATTACACGATATATATCGAAATATTAAATTGCAACAGGGTTTATGGGCTATTTAACAAACCTAGTATCTACGGGCATTTCTTCTCCACATTGATTGCAAGTACGCAAATCTTTACTATTGTAAAATTCTTTAAAGTGCTTTAAAAAATCTACTTCAATATTGTGAAGTTTGAAATATACTTCATGAAGTTTGTTATTACAATTATCGCAAAACCATAATAAGCCATCATCGGCGGGCAAATCTTTTCGTTTTCTTTCAATAACCAAACCTATAGAGCCTTCATGGCGTACAGGAGAATGTGGAACTTTCGCTGGGTGTAAATACATATCACCAGGGCCTAAATGCATCGTTCTTTTTTTTCCATTTTCTTGAATATGCACTTCAATTTGTCCTTC
>JAHDEF010000181.1 GCA_020628975.1 Aquimarina sp.
GTTAAGTAAAAAGACTAAATACGGCATTAAAGCATTGACTTATATTGCTCGAAAGGATTGTAGTGAGCCGGTGTCAATTTCTGAGATTGCTAAAAGCGAAAATATTTCTCAAAAATATTTGGAATCCATTCTTTTGAGTTTGAAAAAATCAGGTATTCTAAGTTCAAAAAAGGGAAAACAAGGTGGTTACTATTTATTAAAGACACCCAGTGAAATAGCCATGTCTAAAATTATAAGAACTTTAGAAGGGCCTATCGCTATGTTGCCTTGTGTGAGCTTAAATTATTATGAGAAATGTGACGATTGCCCTGACGAGAAAACTTGTTCTGTGCATAAACTAATGATTGAGGTAAGAGATAGTACTTTGAAGATTCTAGAAAATTCTTCTCTGGCAGATTATTCTTCATGAAAAAACTTTTTTAAAATAAAAGTAAGAGGTAAATAATACACCTAAAATTACGCAGTTAACAACATTCAGTAGGATAGGGTCTTTATGGGTAAAATGAGCAACAATTGCTGTAATCATAAAAAAGAAAGTTATGGCGTAAGCCCATTCATTCCTTTAATGGTGTGGGTATTTGTGGGGCAATTAGAAACAAAGCAGATATAATTTTAAAAACAGCTAATTGAATTCTAAAGAAATCAGGAAAATCTAAAGCACTTATACCTTCTGTTGTAATCTTGCTAAAAAGATAGGAATAGGCACTTGTTAGTAAATATCCTGAAATAATGATGGTGCTAATCCAATATGCCACAATCATCGAATGTTATTTGAAAATGAATTCTGAGAGTCAGATAGCTCTAAAATTAAACTTTTTAATAGTCTGATATTACTCTTTTCAATGTTGTAAGATATAGCTTGGAAAAGATTATACAATTCTTCATAAAACTCTTTTTCTGCACTAGAGTCTATAGATACAATAATATCCTTAGTTTGTTCATTAATTACATTGAAGATAAAGTTGGTTTTGCTGGATTTTGATCTAACATCCTCGTACTTCTGAAAATGATGTTAATATCATTATTTCTGTTTTTTAATTTAAAACTCGTTTGATTTGTTTTTTCCCAAATTAGATTTAGGTTTTCTGTTTCTTTTTTAAAATCAGTTAAGATTGCTAGGTACTCTTTCTTTGCTAACATTTACGTAGTTTGTTTAATTCAACATTCACTTATGTTAGGGTTGGGTGTAATATGATGGGGCATATTTGCTACAAAAATACAATGAAATATTGTTTCGAGTAATAAAACTAGTGTTTGACTCATTTATATAATTCGTTACAGATTGAAGCTATGTTGTTGGTTTAATTTTTGAAATTTCTATCTTTTGACTTGTCCTAGTGTAATTTCCGTTACTAGAGTTAATTGGGGTTGTCGGTTTTGGTGTCAGTTAAATCTAAATGGTATGATTTGGGTGAAAACAGAAACTTTAGATAAGCTTCATAGCTGTTAAATCGCCATCAAATCTTTAAATATCAGAAAGTCAATTTGAAATAAAGAAAAAATAGTCTACTTTTGCACGTCCTTAGAGTAAGGAAAAATATTTTTATTAACAGGTAAAGCATATTATGCCAACAATTTCGCAATTAGTACGTAAAGGAAGAGCCAAAATAACCAAGAAGAGTAAATCGGCTGCTTTGGATTCGTGCCCACAGCGTCGCGGTGTATGTACACGTGTTTACACTACCACTCCAAAAAAACCTAACTCAGCAATGCGTAAAGTAGCGCGTGTTAGATTAACGAATGGTAAGGAAGTAAATGCTTACATCGGAGGTGAGGGACACAACTTGCAAGAGCACTCGATAGTATTGGTTAGAGGTGGAAGGGTAAAAGATTTGCCAGGAGTTAGATACCACATCGTTCGTGGAGCACTTGATACCGCTGGGGTAGCAGGTCGTACACAACGTAGATCTAAGTACGGGGCAAAAAGACCTAAAGACAGTAAGTAAAATTTTAACAAATTAGAAGTTAGAAAAGAGAAAATAGAAAAGAGATGACTTCAACTTTCTATCTTCAACCATCTACCTTCAAAACTGAAGACAAGAAATGAGAAAAAGAAAGGCGAAAAAAAGGCCGATTCTTCCAGATCCAAGGTTTAACGATCAGTTAGTAACTAGATTCGTGAACATGATGATGTGGGATGGAAAGAAGTCGGTAGCTTTTAAATGTTTTTATGATGCAATTGACATTGTAGAAGCAAAGAAACAAGACGAAGAAAAATCGGCTTTAGAAATCTGGAAAGACGCTTTAACTAACGTAATGCCTCACGTAGAAGTACGTTCGCGTCGTGTAGGTGGAGCAACATTCCAAATTCCTAATCCAATCCGTCCAGATCGTAAGATCTCTACAGCTATGAAATGGTTAATCTTATTCGCTCGTAAGCGTAATGAGAAATCAATGGCTAATAAATTAGCTGCTGAAATTTTAGCAGCGGCAAAAGAAGAAGGAGCTGCGGTTAAGAAAAGAGTTGATACGCACAAGATGGCAGAGGCAAACAAAGCATTCTCACACTTTAGATTTTAATTTATAGAACCATGGCTAGAGATTTAAAATATACTAGAAATATTGGTATTGCTGCCCATATTGATGCAGGTAAAACTACCACTACCGAGCGTATCCTTTACTATACAGGGGTAAGTCACAAAATCGGTGAAGTGCATGATGGTGCTGCTACTATGGACTGGATGGAACAAGAGCAAGAGCGTGGTATTACGATTACATCGGCTGCGACTACTTGTACTTGGCAATTCCCTACAGAAAATGGTAAGCCAACTAACGATGCTAAAGGATATCACTTTAACATCATCGATACTCCTGGTCACGTTGATTTTACGGTAGAAGTAAACCGTTCTTTACGTGTATTAGATGGTTTAGTATTCTTGTTTAGTGCTGTTGATGGTGTTGAACCACAATCAGAAACAAACTGGAGACTAGCAGATAATTACAAAGTTCCACGTATGGGATTTGTAAATAAAATGGACCGTCAAGGGTCTAACTTTTTAGCTGTTTGTAAGCAGGTAAAAGATATGTTAGGTTCAAATGCGGTGCCAATTGTATTGAATATTGGTGATGAAGCTGATTTCAAAGGTATTGTTGACTTGGTGAAAAACCGTGCTATTGTTTGGCACGACGAAACTCAAGGAGCTACTTTTGACGTTATCGAAATCCCAGAAGACTTAAAAGAAGAAGCTCGTGAATTACGTGGAAAGCTAATCGAAGAGGTTGCTGCTTACGACGAGAATCTTTTAGAAAAATACATGGAAGATGAAGATTCTATTACAGAAGACGAAGTGCATGCTGCATTACGTGCTGCGGTAATGGATATGTCTATCATTCCTATGGTTTGTGGGTCTGCTTTCAAAAACAAAGGAGTTCAGTTCTTGTTAGATGCTGTATGTCGTTACTTACCTTCTCCATTGGATAAGGATGCTATCGTAGGTACAGATCCTAATACGGAAGAGCCAATTTCTAGAAAGCCAGATGTAAATGAGCCATTTTCTGCTTTAGCATTTAAAATTGCTACCGATCCTTTCGTTGGTCGTTTAGCATTTTTCCGTGCTTATTCTGGTAGATTAGATGCGGGATCGTATATCTTAAATAACCGTTCAGGTAAAAAAGAGCGTATTTCGCGTATTTACCAAATGCACTCTAATAAGCAAAATGCTATCGATTATATCGAAGCAGGTGATATTGGTGCTGCTGTAGGTTTTAAAGATATTAAGACTGGTGATACAATGTCTGACGAAAAGAATCCAATTATTTTGGAATCTATGGACTTTCCAGATCCAGTAATTGGTATTGCGGTAGAGCCTAAAACAAAAGCAGATGTTGATAAGTTAGGTATGTCTTTAGCTAAATTAGCAGAAGAAGATCCTACGTTCCAAGTAAAAACTGATGAAGCTTCAGGTCAAACAATTATCTCAGGAATGGGAGAGCTTCACTTAGATATCATTGTTGATCGTTTAAAG
>JAHDEF010000182.1 GCA_020628975.1 Aquimarina sp.
TCAATATTTTTATTTGTGGACTTTTTTTACAGTATTTGGCAGAATTATCTAATAACTGACTCAATACTTCCTTTAAACTTAAATGATGTCCTAAAATAGCGCTTTGCTGCGCTTTTAGATTCGTTATTAATTCCACATGAAGTGCTTCCGCCCCATCTTGCTTTATTTCATTGACTACCTCATCAATAATTCGATGCAATTCTAAACGCTCTTTATGCATAGATAAATGCTCATTTTCAAACTGAGACATTCGCAATACATTTTCAACATGTGCATTTATTCGTTTATTTTCTTCAGAAATTAAATTCAACTTATCCTGCATCATTTTAGGATGCTCCATCACCTTTGGATTTTTAAGAAAATCTAAAGTCAAATTAATGGTGGCAATTGGCGTCCTTAATTCATGCGTCATATTGTTTATAAAATCATTTTTAAGCTGCGATAATTTCTGTTGCCTACTGATTACTAATATCGCATACATAAAAGTCGCTATTACGACAAATAGTAACACGAACGATAAAAAAAGAACGGTACCTAACGACTTGAAATAATATTTACCTGTTTTGGCGAAATGCAAGTGTAAATTTGTAGTTGTTGTATTGTCAACATCTTCATAAATAGGAACTCTAAATGTATTTTGCTTAGGAAGTACGGTGTTAGAAGTATTGCTAAAAATTACTTCTCCTTGATGTGAAATAGCATATTCGTACGGAAGTAAAATATCCATACGCTGTAATTCTTGATTTACCAGATGCGTAATTAAAGCATGATTAATTCTTTTCTGTATGGGATTTTTTTGAAGATATTCTGTAATTATAGATTCGTATAACCAAAATTCATGTTTACTTGTTGAAGCCAATTCGTCAGTACCATAGTCTAAATTCAATTCATGAAATTTTATGGTATTGTAACTTTTTTTAGAAGTTCGCTCTAAGATAGAATTTACGGTTTCATAATAATCTTTAGTACACGTAAACGTAGAATCGATAGCTACCGAACTATAGCCATTTTGACTGCGAAGACTATCCATTGCCGTTTTCAACGGATGCACATAATGCAAGTATTCTCTTTTGTTTAATAAGTGCGATACGTTGTAAAGCGCTTTTTTTGCATTAAAAGCAAAATATTCTCTATTTTTCTTTACTGCATTTTGAATAAGATAGCCTTGTAAACCGATAATCCCCACAAGGGATATCGTCATCATCACTACTAGTATGACATAGAATTTACGCTGCATAACGACGAAAGTAATTATTTCATCGTATGTTAAAAGAAGCTTTAACCAATTGTTAACAGCCGCTAGCTAAGTTTCATTAAAGTTTCATACAAATGGTTTACTTTTAGCTCAGTATCTGCCTTATCTATGTTGTCGATAATATAATCCGCAAGGGGTATTTTTTGCGCATCGCTCCATTGGTTATTCATACGATTTAACACTACTTTTTCAGTAGTATCATCGCGTTGTAGTACTCTTTGGATTCGAGTTTCTAAGGGAGCTGTTACTAAAATAATTTTATCAAATTGAGCTGCTGTTCCATTTTCAAAAAGCAACGCCGATTCTTGAAGTACAAAAGAAGAATTTTGTGAGGTATACCAAGCTTTAACATCTGCTGCCACAGCAGGATGTACGATAGCGTTTAATGCTTTTAATTTGTTTTTGTTGGTAAATACCTGTGCGGCTATCCAACTTCTATTTAAATTATCATTGATGTAAGCTTCATTTCCCAGCAAATTTATTATTTGTTGCTTTACAGAATTGTCATGATGCATAATGAATTTTGCCCTAACGTCAGAATTATAAACAGGTACTCCTAACTTTTCGAAAATGCTAGCTACAAAACTTTTTCCGCTACCGATACCACCTGTTAAACCTACAATCATTTGATAAGTATAAATTGAACTTCTTTTTGATTTAAACGAATATCGAAAGCATTTTGAGGACTTGCCGTTAAGCGTAGCGGCAAATTTGAACGATCGTCTTTTTTCTTAAAATCAGCTTCTACCTGAAAATCTGTAGGCTTTATAGAAGAAAAACTTTTCAAGGTTGTTCTAAAAACCACCTCAACTTCTTTAGGAAATATCTTGATTTTAGAAATATTTTTAGCATTTACAAGTTTGATAGGAATTTTAAATTCTCCTTCCGTCAGTTTTTCTACTTCTATTTCATAATTAACTTCTTCAAAACTTCCTTTATCATATTCTGACAAGTCTTTTAAGGAAATTTCTTCCGTATAAATCTCCTCAATAGTTTCCAATATTTTACTCGCGCCAATAACGGTAACTTCTGGCTTTTCTAGTTCAATTCCTTTTAATGATTGATAGCCTGGTTGAAAATTCAAATTACTTCTAACTTTAATAGCTACCTTTTTATCTTTTAAAATATCATAGTGTATTTGTAGTGTATCTTTTGAAATAGAAACCACCGTACCCTTGTAGCTAATGGCCTTTTCAATAGCCTTATTAAGTTTTTTTTTGGTGAAGAAAGATAAGGTATCCGCAGAAATATCAGCTTCTTGTGCATCTAATTCAATAGTGTTATTCCAAAAACTGAATTTCAACAATTGCAAACCACTTCCTTTCAACTGCAAACTTAATTGAGTATCGCTATTAGGTAAAACAACCTTACGCATTTGTGTATTGGTATAATTCACTTCAAAATCAATTTCCTTAGTATATGACTTCGAAAACTGAAGTGCCAACCACAAAAATGAAGTGAAGGCTAAAAAAACTAAATAGGTTTTATAATTATTATTCAAAAGGATCAATTTCAATTAAAAAATAATGAAGGAAATACTTTTTTAGGGTTTCGCTTCAACACACGTACTTGAAAGGTAGAAATAAAAAAACCATAACCATAACCAAACATTTGAATTAAAGTGGCTAAAATGGACATCCCTCCTATTTTAAAACTTTCATATTTAAAAAATGCTTCTAAAAATATGATTAAAAAATATATTAAGAAACAAACTAGTCCCAATGCGTTACCCGAAAAATAAGCTATTGTACTTGATATAAATACTATACTAAATAGGGTGGGAAACCAATACGTAACTTTTTTACTTGAAGGATGCCAAGCGGTTAATATGGGTCTACACTTTCCGAATTTGTTGACTTGCACCCAAAATTTTCGCCAAGAAATTCTTCTTTTATGAAATACTTTTACATCTTTAAACAAAGCGGTTTTAAATCCCAAATCCCATAATCGCAGGCTTAAATCAGGGTCTTCACCAGGATGTATTTTACCAAAACCATTAGTGGCTTCGAATGCTGTTTTTGAAATGCCCATATTAAAGCTACGTGGCTGAAATTTACCTAATTGTTCCCCTCCGCCACGAATTCCCCCAGTTGTCCAAAAAGAAGTCATTACTACGTCAATAGCTTTTTGTAATTCTGAAAAAGATGCGTGTGCCGTATCGACACCCCCAAAACAATCGACATAGGAAGCTGTTAGTTGTTTATCTACTTTTTCTAAATAATTATTAGGCAGTATCACATCGCTATCTAAAATTAGAAAATAGTCCCCTTTTGCTCGTTGCATTCCATAATTTCTTGATGCTCCAGGACCCGTATTTTCTTTATAAAAATAACTTATTTGTATACGGTCGTAATACTTTTTGCATACGGCTTCAGAGGTGTGCGACGAACCATCTTCAACAATTACTACTTCAAAAGGCTTGTGGTATGATAATTGACTTATACTTTCCAACAATTCTTCGATCTCTTGCGGACGATTATATACGGGGATTATAAAAGAATAGTAAGGCTTATGCATCTCATTATTTAGGGCTAGAGTGTTTATTATTCTGTTAATAACAACTAGTTTTCAAATTGTTTACTAGTTCAGAAGGTTGTAAATTTAAGTAAATATAAAAAGTTGCCTATGTTTTTAGATTATAATGAAGAGGAAAATATGTCACTTAGTAAATATGAAGCTATGCTTAAATCGAACCGTGTTT
>JAHDEF010000183.1 GCA_020628975.1 Aquimarina sp.
TCGAAAAAAGATAGTGAGACACTAATAAAAAATCGTATTGCCGAAATATTAGAAAGGGGCACCCACAAAGCAGCAGGATTTGTACTACCCTTAAATAAATCAGGCGAAAAATGGTTTTCAAGTGAATGGCTTTTTAGACGAAACCACTTATTTTTAACACCAGGTACCTCTCCAATTGGACTAAGATTGCCGTTAAGTTCTTTACAAATAAAACCTGAATATGGTGACTTCCCAGTATATCAACCAGATTTGTTCAAAAAACGTAAAGCCTTACCAAGTTTTAAGCGCATAGTAAATAGCAGATATAAAGATTTTTGCACCAATGGATTAGATTTACAAAAACCTAAGTATTTTGTGAGAACAGCGCTTTGTGCTGAAATTAGAGAGGGTAAACTGTATTTATTTTTACCTCCATTAGATGCTATTGATTCCTTTTTAGATCTTATCGCATCTATCGAAGCTACAGCCAAAAAACTAAATATTCCTGTAATTTTAGAAGGCTACAATCCACCTCATGACAATAGAGTTGAATCTATGAAAATTACACCAGATCCAGGGGTAATTGAAGTCAATGTACATCCGATTTCTAATTGGGACGATTTAGTCGAAAATACCTTTACCTTGTATGGCGAAGCGAAAAAAGCACGTCTAGGCACTGAAAAATTTATGCTTGACGGAAAGCATACAGGTACAGGTGGCGGAAATCATGTTACGCTAGGAGGTATAACCCCTGCTGATAGCCCCTTACTTCGTAAACCTAGTTTGTTAAGAAGTTTACTTACCTTTTGGCAACATCACCCAGGCTTGTCTTATTTGTTTTCTGGCGCTTTTGTCGGTGCTACCAGCCAAGCACCTCGAATTGATGAGGCTAGAATGGAAAATTTATATGAGTTAGAAATTGCTTTTAGTCAAATTCCTAAAGATGGCGAAGTTCCATTTTGGCTTACCGACCGACTTTTTAGGCACTTACTTACCGATTTAACAGGAAATACGCACCGAGCAGAATTTTGTATTGATAAATTATATTCGCCAGATTCTTCTTCTGGAAGACTAGGTATTTTAGAACTTCGAGGTTTTGATATGCCACCTCATGCTAAAATGAGTTTGGTTCAAATGCTTTTAGTAAGAGCATTAGTAGCTTGGTTTTGGAAAAAACCTTACGAACACGACTTGGTAAGATGGGGTACAGAATTGCACGACAAATTTTTAATTGAACACTACGTCAGAGAGGATATTAAAGATATTGTTAAGCAATTGAATCGAGCTGGCTATAAATTCAAAGAAGATTGGTTTGATCCTTTTTTTGAATTTCGTTTTCCATTACACGGTATGGTAGAGGTGAATGATATTCATTTAGAATTGCGAGCTGCTATAGAACCTTGGAATGTTTTGGGCGAAGAAATGACTGGCGGTGGTACCTCGCGTTATGTAGATTCTTCATTAGAACGTTTACAAATTAAAGTCTCTAATTTTACCAGCGAAAGATATGTACTAACCTGTAATGGCGTTAAAGTTCAGTTACAACCAACTGCCATTAAAGGAGAATACGTAGCTGGGGTAAAATATAAAGCCTGGAATCCTTACTCGGCATTACACCCAACCATTGGGGTAGACACTCCATTATCTTTTGATATCGTAGATACTTGGAACAAAAAATCTATTGGTGGTTGTAAGTATTTTGTTTCGCATCCAGGAGGTAGATCTTACGATACTTTCCCTATAAATAGTTTAGAAGCAGAATCTAGAAGAATTAATCGCTTTTGGGATATTGCAGAAACCCAAGCAGAAGTAGATATTATTGAAGAAATTACTGCTAGCGATATTGCTGCACCCCTAAAAAGTGTAGAACTTCAGGGGGGGAGTAGAAAATACAGATTTAAAACCATTCCAGTCAATCCTGAGTTTCCAAATACACTAGATTTGCGAAAGAAATAATAGTTTCCCATGAATATTGAAGTACAATCACTAATAGAAAAGTATGTTAATTCTAAATCTTATGACGAAATGTTTGATGCAAACATGGAAGTTAAAGACACATGGAAAAAAGTATACGATAGCTTAAAGTCGCTAGGTTGCGATGAATTAAAAGTTAGGCAAAGAGAGATTGATTGGAATATATCAGAGAATGGAATTACCTATAATGTATACAATGATCCTAAGGGTTTAAATAGACCCTGGAATTTAAACATTGTGCCATTGGTAATGCATAAAAGCGAATGGGACGACATTGAAAAAGGCCTACAACAACGTGCCATTCTTTTAGATTTAGTCGTCAAAGATATTTATGGCGATCGTGAACTTATAAAAAAAGGAATTATTCCTCCCGAAGTTGTTTTTGCGCATCGAGGTTTCTTGCGACAATGTGATGCCATTTCTTTAAATACCGAAAAGTATTTATCGATTTATGCTGCAGATTTATCTAGAGGGCCCGATGGTCAAATGTGGGTAGTAAACGATCGTGTACAAACCCCTTCAGGTAAGGGCTATTCGCTAGAAAATAGAACGATTGCCAACCGTGTGCTGCCTAATATTTACAAAGATATTAACGTAGCGCCCCTTGATCAGTTTTTTAATGAATTTGATCAATTGTTAGTCAATGCAGCGCCTAAAAAAAAGACAGATCCTACAATAGTTGTATTAACGCCCGGTCCGCATAATGAAACCTATTTTGAACATGCTTATTTGGCTTCTTATTACGGGTATCCTTTAGTAAGAGGTAGTGATTTGGTAGTGCGCAATGGTAAGTTGTGGCTAAAGTCATTAAAAGAATTAAAACAAGTAGATGTTGTTTATCGTAGAGTAGATGATATTTTTGTAGATCCGTTAGAATTAAGAGAAGATTCGTACTTAGGCATTGCTGGACTTTTAGATGTAGTAAGACGTAAAAACGTCAGTATTTTGAATCCAGTAGGTATTGGTGTGATCGAAAATTCTGGATTAATTCCATTCATGCCCGCCATAGCAAAGCACTTTTTAAATGAAAAGTTATTACTTCCGCAAATAGCTACTTGGTGGTGTGGTCAAGAAAAAGAATTAGACCATGTACTTAAGAATATTTCAAAACTTGTTATAAAGCGTATTGATCGTTCGAACCGAGAAAGTATTGTTTTTGCAGAATTTTTAAATGAAGAAGAATTACAAGAAATAAAAGATCGAATTACTCGAAGACCACATTTGTATGTGGCTCAAGAGAAAATTAAATTTTCTACAGTCCCCAATTTCTCCAACGGAAAATTAGAACCAAGAAATATGGTTTGTCGAGCCTTTGCAATCGCTAATGATACGGATGGATATAATATTATGTCTGGCGGATTAGTCAGGGTATCTTCCACCACTAATTCATTACGAGTAAGCAACCAAAAAGGAGGTACAAGTAAGGATTTATGTATTATTGACGAAAATGTAAAAATTCAAAATAAATTAAAATTTCATAATCATACCATAAAAGCAGTATCGGGCTTAAACAATTTACCTAGCCTTACGGCAGAAAATTTATATTGGGCAGGTAGATATATAGGTAGAGCTTTAGTTACTAGTAGGCACTTGCGAATGGTGCTAAAGCAAATGTCAAATAGTGATAGAAATGTAAACCCTTACGATAATAACAAGCTAGGCTTATTGCTGCAATCGGTAACTCAATTAACCAACACATTTCCTGGTTTTGTTGGAGCTGAAAAAGAAGAAAAAGTAAGTGATGTAAGAAAGGAATTGATCGCTGTTGTATTAGATAAAAACAAAATAGGTAGTTTAGCGCACACGCTATCTATGTTTAGTAATTCATACTATTCTATTCGCAACTTATGGTCTACCGATATGTGGCGCGTTTTCGATAGTATTCACAAACTTTGGAATCCTATTGTAGAAGAAGATTTTGAAAAAGTAAACTACAAGCGTATCATTAAAACACTAGATCAACTTATAACGCGG
>JAHDEF010000184.1 GCA_020628975.1 Aquimarina sp.
TTCAGATTTAATTTCTGGACTATTTTCCAATGTTACAGTTACACGTTCTTTTTCAAACTTGTAAGAATTTGGATTCGAAGCACAATTTGCAAGGCAAATTGCTAAAAGGATGTAAATAAAATTTTTCATAAGTATAGTTTAAAATGAGTGAAATATAAGTTTAACCGTGCCCCAAAAATGAGGTCTTTGTGTTGGTAAATCGGTTTGAGATGTTCGTAGACTGTGGCTGTATCGTATTTCGGTGTTATTTAAATATGCGCCAATTCCTAATTCAAATAGTGCAACTAAAGGTTTTATTTCGTCGTATGATAAACGATGGGCATCTTTATCTTTAAAGATAGGAACACCTTGTAGCGTACTGTTATATGCCCATAAAGTGGCTTGCGAATTTCCGAATAGATATATACCTGCTTGTAGTTTATTGTACGTTTTAGAATTTGCGTTTATTTCTGTAGGAATAGTATTAGATTTATTGACTTCTTCAGGCGTATAGCTGCTAAAATTATTTTCATAGAAACCAATTTTGAAATTAATACCCCCATTCAAATTATTGTATAAAAGTCCAATGCTTCCACCGTAGTAAGGCGTTATCCCGTAGTTGAATTTTCGTTTAGTATTTACATCTTGCCATTGGTTAAAAAAACGCCGATGACTGTAATTTATAAAAGGTAACCCTCTATTGGCGATTTGATTATTCCAGCCATTTGGGTCTTCTCTTGTGAAGTTTTGAATTCTGCGGTTAGCAGCGTGTATTGCTGTTTGTACATAGTTTGCAATATCACCACTAAAACCACCAACGCCTCCTATCGAAAAACTTGAAGATATTACCCAGTTTGCCGTTTTATAATAACGATTCGTTTGTCCAAATAAAACTGCCGCATAGGGGCGGTCGTCGAATACGGGCGAGCTTGAAGCTAAATCTCTAGGCGTAAAAGCACTATAGCCAACAATAAATTCATGGTGAATTAATTTAGAATTTATTTTAAAAATATAACTGTCTATAAATTTTTGGGGTTCACTCCATAAAAAAGTTAAGTCATTTTCTGTTTTCAACCCCAGCCACTTTAATTGTACCCCCATCGTAAAATCACGGTCTTCATTTTTAGAAGCAATTCCAAAGAAATCTTGAGCTATATCTAGCTGAAAACCATTGAAATTAGTTATTTCGTTTTTTTTAGGAAAGTCAAGTGATTTTTCAGTTTTTAGGTGTTGGGAATAGTTTTTTATTGAGATACAAACGCAACAGAACGTCAAAAAAACAGAAATATTATAAGACACAGCATTAATTTTCCAGCAAAGTAGGCTATTTTTAAAGCTATGAAATCACTCTTAAAGATGATTTTAATGAATTTTACAAAGCCATTGTGTAAATCGCATATGGTGCTTTTGGTTTTGTCCATAAGTATTTATAGCAGTGTTGTCGTATATGCCAATATTGCTGAATATAAATATATGGCTACCCAAAGGGAAGATGCTACAATTAAAGATGTTTATAACCGCTACAAAAAAGGACAGTTTACCTCATTCGAAACAAAATACGTACACCAAAGGTTAGCAGATAGCGTTTATTGGTTTCATTTTAAAAAGCCAGTATCTGAGATTCCCTCAGTTTTTAGTTATGTGGCAGCTTATATTCCTAAAGCACAATTGTATATCGTTTATGATGATGACAATATTCAAGCTTTAAAAGAATCATCTACTTATAGTGTTTTAAAAACAAGTGATTATTACTACCGACATCCCACTTGGAAAATACCTGCTTCTACTAAGGAAGGTGCCATTTTCCTCAAACTAGACAATGGCGATAGCCAACGAACACGTTTAGAATTTTATTTAGAGTCTGAAAATTCTTTTCTCAAACGGATTCAAAAAGAGCATTTGTTGGCGGGCGGTTACATTACATTTCTAATAGCCCTTATGTTGTTCTTATTGTATTTCGCAATTCTTAATAAAGAATATGCAGTCATATTTTATGCATTTTATATTGGTAGTGTAGTCATAGAATTTTTAGCAGGAAAAAGTTTCGGGAATCAATTAATTTGGAATGATGCTCGGTTTGTTTTCAGTAATATTAGAAGTAGTAATCAAGCACTAGGATTTGTAAGTCTAGGCTTATTTTATGCGTTATTTTATAAGTATAGAAATGCATTAAAAGTACATCAGCATATTTTTTTAACAGGATCAATTTGCGCATTCATTCTACTATTGGGCTATGTGTTAAAATATTTTGTAGGGGGAATGATCAGTTATTTTCTGTATGTGTGGTTTATACTTAAAATTGCTATGCTGGTTTTTTTAGTTAATCACCTTATACTTTCGTCAAAAAAATTAATCCCTTATTATTTAGCGTTCTTTTTTGCGTTGCCCAAAATTTCATTGATCATTATCCAAAATATATCTTTTAAATACGATGATCCATTTTGGTACCGCTTTTTGATTGATAATTTATTCTTTATTGTTTTAACCTTAGAAGTACTCGTTTTTACAAGGTATATTTTTAAAGATGTTATCGCCAATCAAAGAAAATATTACCGACTCAAAAATTTAAATGAAAAGCTAGAAGAATCCTTTCAATACCGATTGCTGCAAACCAGCCAAAATGAAAGAAATACTATTTTAGCAGACGTCCACGATTCGTTAGGTGGATATTTAGCAGCTTTACAAATACGTTTGTCTGAAGATTTAGTAGATAAAAAAATGCTAAAAAATATTGCTAATGCCTTTCAGAAAGAATACAGAGGCTTGTTGCAAAACCTTCATACCCCCGAAATTAAAGTCAATAATTTTTCGGATGAAATTAAGACATACTGCCAAGAAATGAATACTATTTACGACACCGAAATTTTGACGGAATTTGATGTTTCCCAAAAAAAGCTATCGAAAGAAAAGTGTTTAAATTTATATAGAATTCTTACCGAATTAATTACGAACGCTTTAAAACATGCCGAGGCTTCAACTATTAAAGTCGGAGTTAATGATGATAACGATCATGCCTTAGAAATATTTGTAAAAGATGATGGTAAAGGATTATCAAAGAGTAGTAATAAACAACACAAAGCATTTGGTTTGTCAAACATAAAAACTAGGGTCGAGCAGTTTAATGGATCTTTTGAAATATCGAGCCCACAGAAAGGAGGCACTTTGGCTGTAGTAATAATACCAAATTAGTATATGGAAGATATTAAAATTGCAATTGCTGATGATAACCGATACTTTGCAGATGCCTTAAGCGATAGCCTAAGCAGAAAAGGTTTTAAAGTGAAAGCTGTGGTGTATACCATTTCTGATTTAGTCAGTTTGTGTCATTATTCCAAATTCGAAGTATTACTACTCGATATTAATTTTAATGGAGAAGACGCCTTAGAAGTAGTACCAGAAATACTTGAAGTACAACCTGAGCTCAAAATTATTTCATTGACGACTTTAAATAATAATTTCACCAAACAAAAAGCATTTGAAAAAGGGATTTTACAGTTTTTAAGTAAAGATGGCGATTTAGCAAAACTGCCTAAGGCAATTATATCGGTTACTGAAAAGAAGCCCGTAAAGTTGAAAATATCTAAAACTGTTGAGATCAACAACATCAAAATATCTACCAAGAAAATAGAAATCTTAAAAGCCTTGTACCGCTACACGCATTTAGAAGATTCACAAATTGCAGAAAAGCTACATATTTCAATCAACACGTTGAAGACACACAAAAAACAATTGTTTGAATTAACACACACAAATAATACTAGTGACTTGCTAAAATTCGGAATTAAGAACGGACTTGTTCTTCCTTAAAAAAGAAAAAAACCTTAGTTAGTTGCATAAAAAAAAGGGCTGCCGAAGCAACCCTAAAGATCATCTTACAATTAATGAAAAAGTAACCAACTTAAATATTCACACTCTAAACTA
>JAHDEF010000185.1 GCA_020628975.1 Aquimarina sp.
TCGAATAAAGATAAGCGAAGTATGCGTAGCGACAAGCAAAGACGATAATTCCAATAATTTTTTAATTCCAATAATTTTTTAATTCTAATCAATATTACAATGAAATCTATTTTAGCAAATTCTCATAAAAAACAAGTATTTAAAACAGGAATGCTTACTAAAGTTAAACTACCTTGGAGTATTAAGAAAGGTCAATTTGATTACATATTGACAATTCAATTTGCAGGGCATATTATTTTAGCTTGTTACAGATGTTATCAAGAAGGAAATTATAACAAAATGCTTCTTTTTGCAGAGAAAAACACACTAGAAGATTCAGTAACAGAATTGAAAGCTAAGCATGACAAACTTATGAATTATTACATTAAAGTCAATCAACAAAATGAAAATTAAAACGATTAACTACGGCTTAATTCATTATCACGCTCAATGCAGTAATTGCAATTGGTCAGCAGGTATTTTTACTGATGAAGCTCCTAAACCAAGCGATGTTCGGAATGCTATTCATAAGCATATTCGAGCAACAGGGCATAAAGTTGTTTTAGAAAAAAGCGAATCAACCCATTATGAACCTTCTTCTTAATAGCCGACAATATGTGTATACACACATGTTTTTGTTTGTAAGCGTTTGTTGTCGTTTGTGATATTTTAATAGCTTTTACCGTCAAAGAAAAAACCCTTTTCGTGACATTTCACAGTATTTACATAATGATTACCTAAGCTATCTATATGTACAACCCCAAAAGCGTTTTGCCATGCTTGTTTTTGAAATCTACTTGAATACGAAAAGGCTTTAGAGTTTTGATCTCCTAGCCATCCAATGTTAAACGCTTCATGGTTTCCGTTTGAATGATACGCTACTCTATGAGAATGATTAAACATTGCGGAGCGGTTAGGCTTTTTGGTTAGATGATCTTTTGCAGGATTTGCGCCATAATAAATACCATGATATACTTCTAATGAATTACCTAACAAAACATATCCATCTTTATCGTTTGGTTGTACTTGATAGCCTAATTCTTCCATCCTAAGTGCTTCTGTTGGACTTGCAAGCGCATTACCGTACCTAGAATTTAAAACCTTATCTATGTGCTTAAAATACCTTGCTTCGTGGTTTCCATAAATGAACACTTTTTTAATACGGTCGTATTCTTTACCAAATGCTTTTTTGATTTTAAGCATTAACTCCAAACCTTTTTGATACTCATAGCCTAATGTTATGCCATCCATTCCGACTTTATCTTTATCGTATTCAGATAGGCTGCGAAGGTCAAGAAAATCACCATTTAATATTATGCCATGTATATTTTTTTTGTTATCTTGTATTAGGTTTAAGATAGCATTTATTAATATCTTATTTTCAAAAGGTACATGTATGCAGCCTAAGACTAGCCACATTTGATGATCTTGTTTTTTGGTTTTAAATATAAAAGGATTTTTGTTGATCCTATCTTTTAGTAATTCATAGTCTTTTGGAGGTAAAATGAGTTCTTGTTTTTTTCTAAATTTAGCTTTTACTTGACGGTTAGAACCCCAACTATTAGCAATCCAATCACCAGCGACTTCATAAACATTTGTGTCTATTTCAAAGTATTCTATCAATTCATCTAATGAAGCTATATTGTGATCTCCTTTTAATTCGTATGTTAAGAAACCTTTAGACTCCTTAATAGATTTAAATATATTGGAATTATCAGCGTTTAAATCTGCAATTTGTAGGAATCCAGAAACGAATTTTCGTAATACTTCGTGACCTATTGATATTTCAGAATATTTAGATTTAAGTTCTTTAGCTATATCCACATGTGAAACACCTTTTCCGTGTAGATGTATGATTTCGTTAAATACAGCGTTCTTTGATATATTCAAAATAAATGCTTTAGTTAAAAAATGCTTTGAGTAAAATTACTACTAATACACTACAAAAAGAAAATAAATAGTAAAAAAGTTGCAAAAAGTTTGGAAGGATTGTTTTTTTGACGTATGTTTGTTGTGTTAACATTTTTTGTATGTCATATCTACCGATAAATAAACTTAGTTCACTAGTGTATGGCATACAATTTTTACCTACAAAAATTAATGAAGACCTTTTCTTCATCAATTACAGGACGTACAATATCATAAAACTTTAAATAGGCTTTTGCACTTTGCGTACCCCTGTAATCACCATTTGCATCAACGGCAACACCCGTGTTTAATAGAGGGCAACCGTCAGTATGTACGACGGTATTTCCGATGTGTAACATGATCCATTTGAATTTCGGAACGTTAGCTACTTGAAAAGTGCAATCGTGCTTAAAACGCTTTGAATATTGGTCGTAATGTCTACCCTCAAAGCGTTTAATCAATTCATATTCACCGTATGGTATTCTAGTTTGACCAAGTTCTTTGACAAGCCTAAAACCATCCTCTATTACAAAACAAATATGCACACCCTCAATACTTAATGATGAAAGTGTGCTATTTTTAGTTTCTGCGATTATTTGTACATTGATGTACATTAGTTAGGGTATGATGTTGGTATATTTGTTGGTACTACTTCCTTTTCTTTTGCGAAATAAGAAGCAATCATAGAATAAAGTGTAAGAAATAAACCTATCGCTTCTATCAATAACTCCGTAAACGCTGAAACATCGAATCCGTCTAATATTCCAACTGCCATTAATATTGTACCTAAAATACTCATAATATGACGAATCAAACCTGCTGTTTTTGGGTCTAATTCACTTTGTACTGCTTTTTTAATTCTTTGGCTCATTATTCTAGTTTTTAGTTAACTTATCTAATTTAGATTGTAAAGACCTAATTTGTTTATCTTTTACAATAATTTGTTTATCTTTTACAATAATTTTTTCTTTATACACTTTCAGTTCATCTTCTAAGCGTTTAATACGCTCATGTAATTCACTTCGGTACTGATCGTTTTCGTCAACAATTCTTTGTAAATTTTCAACGGTTTTCAAATATTGATCTAAGCTACCTTGATACGCTTCTAATTCTGTTTGTTTTTTATCGTATTTTTTTCTTAGTTCAGATACTTGTTTTTTAAGTCGTGTATTTTCTTCTATCAAAGTTTTGTTCGATATCTGTAACGCTTCAATAGCCTTTTCATTTTCCTTTTCTTTTGCTGTAACTACAACAATATCTGCTTGTGCTTGTGCTGCTATACGTTTAGCTTTTGCGGACTCTTTTGATGCAGTAGAAGACTGATATTTAGATACTGCGACAATTGCTACAATTAACAATGCTGCAACCTTCCAACTCCAATGCACGGAATCATCTATGAATATTTTAAATATTAGTTCTTGCATTTTTTAATTATTTTTTTCGTAACATTATTACTGATACTGTTAGTTACTGGTCTAATAACGCCCATCTTGCAGGGCAGTATTTCCCAAATCCTCCATTAGCTTCTCTTATTACTATGTGTTTTATTTCTTGCCCTACATCACAAAGACTCATCTGTACAAATCTAAACTCTCTTTCATTATTGCCCGATAAACTTTCGCAACCATCTAAAACATCATTTCTAAATATAGTTTGAAAATTGCTGAAAATGTTTGTGTTTTGGATACCTAAACTTAATTCCGAAGCATGAATAAATTGAGATGGGTGTGAATTAGCAATTGGGCTTGAAAATCCTAATAATTGTGTACCAATAACAATTTCAGTTACACTCCAAGAAAACCCATCATGTTCTAAGGCGATTGAATTACAAACACTATTAGGATTCCCCAAAGGATAGTTTACTATGTTTCCAGTACTTGCTTCGCAAAGCGCCCCAATCGACGGGTACACTCCATTAACGTCAGCATTAAAAACTCCATAGCTTGCTATACCATTTGATT
>JAHDEF010000186.1:0-2358 GCA_020628975.1 Aquimarina sp.
AATTTAAGAAAATTAAAATTCCAAATATGTGTAACCACCAAGCAGATCGTTCTAAAATAATTAAACTACTTACCGACAAATTTTCTATAAGAGGATGAATTAGCCAGCTACTAATGGGGAAAGAACCTGCAATACCACCGGACTTTGCGTAATGCTCAACACCCAAAACTTGTAATTGGTAATCGGTAGCATTCATTGTTAAAAACAATAGCATTAATACGATTTCAAAATACAAAATATTGTTTCCGTCTTGTTTTGGCCAGCCTTTAAGTGTAACAAAGCGTTTGATGTTTAAAGCATTTCTTCTCAACCAAAAAATAATTACGGTTATCAACACTAAAAACGCCAATATTTCGAATGTTCCTATCAAGAAATTATAAATACCTCCTAGCGGATAAAACACGCGATGGGTACCAAAAATACCATCGACAATGATTTCTAGCAATTCTATATTAATTAGAATAAAACCTACGTAAACTACAACATGCAAAATTCCTGCAATGGGTCGTGTAACCATTTTGCTTTGCCCTAAAGCTATGCGTATTACATTAGACCAGCGTTTTGATTTTTGATCTGTTCGATCAACATCTAATCCTAGTTTGATATTACGAACTAATTTTTTAACGTTTGTCGCAAAAAAAACGATTGCGCCAATAGAAAGTATTAAAAAAATAATGTTAGGTAAGTACTTCATAAATCAATTTTACTTCAAAGAATCCTTTGGCTTTTTATATTCTTTATTGCGCTTTCCAAAAAGAGAAAAATGCACGTAACGCTTAGGATTTAATTTCAAATCTTGCAACAACATATCTAATTGACGCGTGGCTCTATCTAAATTATCATAAACTGCTGGATCATTTATAAACTTACCTGCAGTACCGTTACCATTAGATACTTTTTGGGTTAAAGATGCTACATCTTTAGACACTTGATTTAAACGCTGTGTAATTTCTTCAATGTTGGCCTCAGCTAAATCTTTAGAGAAATCGTTGATATTTGACGAAGCGCTTTTGAAGTTCGATAAACCCGCATTTAGGTTAGCTTCATTTTCCACTAAAATCCCATCAATTCGTGCTGAAGTTGCTTTAAAAGAATTTAGTGTAATAGACAAATCAGCTAAAGATTTTGAAATTACAGTTGTGTTTTCTTCACTTAATATACGATTAATTCCTGTAAGTGTGGTATCAACTTTACCTAGCACGCGTTCTAGCTTATCTGAAATTGGATCAATTTTACTAGTTAATTCGCCAATCATTCCTTGATCAGTGTCCGAAACTAGTGTGGCACCACTTTCAGCAAATTCCGAAGGATTACTTTCTGGAATAATTGCTAAACTTTTTCCTCCTATTATACTAGCGCTGTAAATTTGCGCTTTACTATTGGCACCAAACTTAAAATCCGATTCTATAGTAAAAGTTACTTTCAATTTACCCGAATCATCAGCAAAAGCTATGTCTTGCACCTTTCCAACATGATATCCATTAATGGTGACCTTTGAAGCCGTATCGAGTCCATCAACATTATCGTAGTAAGCATAAAATTCTTTATCGTGAGTTAATAGATTATTTCCTTTCAGAAAATTATATCCAAAAATCAACAAAGCTATAGCTGATAATACGATTAATGCTGCCTTAATTTCTTTAGTTATTTTCAAAATAGAGACTTGTGTGTTTTCATCAAAAATAGCAAATATTAAGAGCTTAATCGTGCCCAATCCCTAACTTTTAGTCTCTCTAAATTAGCCGCAATGGTTTTTAAACTTTTATTTGATTAATTTGCAGTAATGTGACTACTTAAATTATGAAAAAACTACTGGGTATATTTCTTTTCTGTTCTACTGCGATATTGGCGCAAAGACCTGATTTATCTGAAGATTTCAGCATAAGCGTGGGCGAACCTTATAAACGGATCAAAACTTTAGAAGAATATCATTTTCAGTATGGTTCAAGATTACTTTCTCTAAAAAAAGTAAATAAGAACTTTATTATTGAAAGGCATTCTACAGCCACGTTGAATCGGAATCCGAAAACTTCATCTTTAGAAGAAACGGGAAACTTTGTGGGAATAGAGCAATTTAAAGACACGGTAGTTATTTATACCAGAAAAAAAGAAAAACTTTTCGCCCAAAAATTATTAATTACACAATCTAAAGCTAGTAGGCCTTATATTTTTCTAGATGAGAAAGAAGCCATAAGTGACGATTTTGGATTTACCTCTCGTTTTGGATACGACGCTGGAAATAGAATTAACGCTTTTGGAATAAAAAAATCAGTTGATGATTCAAAATTTGTTGTGGTTAGTAAAGTGAAGCAAAAAACCAATGAGGAAGAAGGCTTAACAAACAACCTAAATATTCAT
>JAHDEF010000186.1:2368-3814 GCA_020628975.1 Aquimarina sp.
GCAAAAAACGCTTCCACTCCCCTTTAATAATCGAGAATTTATTGCTGATGATTTTATGGTGGATCCAAAAGGAAATTTCTACGTGTTAGGTACTCGTTTTAAAGAGGTTTCGCTACTTGCTACGTTAAATAAAAACAAAGATGATTACGACAGTTATGTGTTGAAACTCACTAAAAATGCTAAGGATTGGGAAATCGGAAAATTGAATACACATAAAGCCATTGGTGCTTCTGTTCTTTATTTAAATACAAAAAACGAAGCTGTTGCCTTAGGTTTTTATTCTGAAAAAGAGGCCAAAGGTTATGCAAGTGGCTTATTTTCTTCTAAAATAAATACGATTTCAGAGCAAATAGAAACCAACCTACACCCTATTCCTATCGATACAATTATTGCCTATGAAAAAAGAAAAGCTGGTCAAATAAATAAAGGGCAACGCTTTATTGATGATAAAGAAGATTTAGAAGGTTTGAAAATTAACCATGTTGTAAGTCGCCCCGATGGTAGTTTTAACATTTTTGCAGAACAACGTTATGCCGAAAAAAATAGCTCTTATTTGAATGGTGTAACTACCTTATATTATCAATATTATTATAGAAATGCTTACGCTGCTAAGATTGATGGGGAGGGCAATTTACTTTGGTTTAATCAGTTACCGAAAAACCAATTTAGCAATCGCGGTAAACGAGCTATGTCATATGTGCATCAGGAATTTGGCGGATATCACTACTTGTTATATTGGGATATGTATCGAAATATCTACAAAAGCGTAGGTGATTTTGCTAGCTTACTGGAAATGAAACGACAAGAATATTTATTTATCACTTCTTTTAAAATTAATGATAATACTGGCGGAGTAACCAAAGACCCAATTATTAATTCTTTAGATGTTGAAAAGCAACGTATATCTAGTTTTCAAATGGATAAGATAGTTCGAATCAATGATCACAAATTAATTCTAGAAGCACATAACGGTCGAGGAAAAAATTATTTAATAAAAATTGAGGGAAAGAATTGATAAACTATTTCACCCTATTCCACCACTTCAAATTCTTTTATATACTGTATAATTTCACCTTCGTTGGTAATTCCTTCTACCGATATTTGAAATATACCCGTTTCATCACTTGTGTAAAAAACTTCGGTATTGTCTTTAGTATTAGTAATGTTCCAATTAGGATTCCAATGTAAGGTACTTCGGTAATCAGGCGTATATAAGTCGCCTTTGCTTTTTAAGTAATTCTTATTAAAAAATTCTTTTGCTTGGTAAAAAGGAGTAGTTAGTATATTGGCAACTCCTGCTGCATTTTTGTCGGTGTTAATAATATTTCCCGAGCCTCCTCGCTTCAAATATATAGCGATAACACCATCACCACCAAGTCCACCGTAAACAGCAGCATCGGCACCCGATAGCACATCTATAAAAGATACATCCGTTGCTTGAATATT
>JAHDEF010000010.1 GCA_020628975.1 Aquimarina sp.
GGAACATTAAATTCATTTTATGTGTCACTCCACGAATTTTGAAAAAAATTGTAGTGGAGTCTCATTCACTCGTCCACAACTTTCCGAGTAGATCCGAAATCTACTCCAGTAATTTTCCCTCATAGACAAAAAAAATCCGCAGTACATTAAATACTGCGAATTTTAAATATGGTTAAGCCTAATTAAAGGTTATTGTTTTTTGCTTACAACAGCAGCACTAGGATATTCATTAAATATAGAGGCTTTGTTTAAATGTGCATCTACTACTAATGATTCGTTTTCTACAACAAATTTTTTAGTCTGTGTTTCGCAACCTAAAAACTGAAACACTAAGGTATAAGTACCAGGTGTTAAATTCTCAAAATTGTACTGACCTCTAAAATCGGTGGTCACTTTTTGTTTTGTTTCTTTTAAAGTAACATTGGCAAAAAAAACAGCATTGGCTTCATTTTCGCCTTCATAAACAACACCAGAAATCTTTTGGGTTTGCTGTGCCATTAAAACACTTGCAGTAAGTAATAATAAAACCGATAATAACTTTCGCATTCTAAAATTAATGATTGATTACGCTGCAAATAGACGGATAAATTCGAGTTAAACTACACTACAACTGATTATTGATTTATTATGTAAATGTAAATTTATTGTAAACGAAAAAGCCACCTATTAACAAGGTGGCTTAAGTATAACTCATGTACGATTTAAGCTAATCGAAATAAAAATTTCAGAATATATTATTTTCTAAAAGTACTTACTACAGTGCTTTTGTTATCCCATACTTTAATGTCAGCGATTTCATTATTGTTGTAATTTACTTCTGATAATTCAGCGCCATCCCAAAAGAACCACTTTCCTGATTTAACTCCTAAATTGTAGTTTCCTTTAGATAATTTTTTTCCGTCTGTATCATATGAAATCCATTCCCCATGTGGTTTGCCGTCTTTGAAGAAACCAATTTGATTGATATCTCCGTTATCGTAATAAAATGTCGCTTTTATTGTGTCATCTACCTTTTCGTATGTTGGCTTAACTTGTTGTGAAAAAACGGTAGTGGCAAACAAAAGGCTAAGTATCATTATAAACGTCTTCATTTTTCTAAAATTTAAAATATTGCGCACTATTGCTGTTACAAATATAACTCAAATTTACATTCAAAACACATTTAGTTAACATTAAATTTACATTAGGGGGTTTTTTAGGATTTGAAATCCTCATTTAGTGCCTATTTAAGCTAATAAAAACCTAAAAAAAATTAGTTTCATAACATTCCCGTAACATTATAAATTAAGAATAATTTAAAATTTGCATTTGTAAATTTATAAGATCGAAATGGGAGATATTTACTTCTACATGATTATAGCATTAGCTGTATTAGCAGTAGCCGACTTAGTAGTAGGTGTAAGTAATGATGCTGTAAACTTTTTAAACTCAGCGATTGGGTCTAAAGCGATTTCGTTCAAAACGATAATGATCGTAGCTAGTTTAGGAATTGCTGCGGGTGCTATTTTCTCTAGCGGACTAATGGAAGTAGCGAGAAAAGGGATTTTCGTGCCAAGCGAATTCTTTTTCGATGAAATTATGGTCATTTTTATGGCGGTAATGATTACAGATATCTTACTGCTTGACTTTTTCAATACTTTAGGTATGCCAACGTCAACTACGGTATCTATTGTATTCGAACTACTAGGTGCTGCGGTTTGTGTAGCCTTAATAAAAATTTACAGCGATCCAGAAAATGCAAAAGATTTAGCAGCGTACATCAATACAACCAAGGCTGTACAAATTATTTCAGGAATTCTACTCTCGGTAGTCGTCGCCTTTTCAGTGGGGGCACTTGTACAATGGATTACCCGTTTGTTATTAAGCTTTGAATTTAGAAAGAAAGCCAACTGGGTAGGCGCTTTATTTGGAGGAGTCGCATTAACGGCTATTTTATATTTTATTTTTATAAAAGGGATCAAAGGAACAAATTACGCCAAATCAGTGGTAGCTATTTTATATGATGATGGAGTAGATGGCGCATTACAATGGGTAAATTCTTACTTTGATGCTTCGTATGAAACCTTAGCTGAATTTGCCAAAAAGAAAAAAGACTTATATAAAATAGAACCCACATCAGGAAAAATAGCTTTAACATTAAGAGGCTTTTTAGAAACTAATGTGCTTTCAATTGTAAGTGTGGGGTTCCTTATATGGTCATTACTTTCTTACCTTATTATTACCGTTTTCAAAATAGATATATATAAGGTCATTATTATTGTAGGAACTTTTGCGTTGGCATTAGCTTTTGCTGGAAACGATTTAGTAAATTTTATAGGGGTGCCTGTAGCCGCATGGGCTTCGTATCAAAAATGGGTAGCTTCTGGTGTCGATCCTCATGAATTTTCAATGGCTTTCTTAGGTGATAAAGCGAACACGCCAACTACTATTCTTTTAGTAGCTGGTTTTATTATGGTATTGACGTTGTGGTTGTCTTCAAAAGCAAAAGAAGTTGTAAAAACAGAATTGAACTTATCTAGACAAGGAGAAGGGAAAGAGCGATTTAAAGCCAATTTGGCATCACGTGTCATTGTGCGCTCACTTACAGCTTTAGGTGGAAGTGTAGAAAAAATACTTCCTGAAAGTTTTAAAAAATACTCGGCTAAGCAGTACGACCAAACGGTAATAAATTCTATCGAATATGTTGATCCCGATGATCGACCTGCTTTTGATTTGGTGCGTGCTTCGGTTAATTTAACGATGGCAGGTATTCTAATTTCGCTAGCCACATCACTAAAATTACCCTTATCGACTACTTACGTAACTTTTATGGTAGCTATGGGTACTTCGTTAGCAGATAAAGCGTGGGGTAAAGATAGTGCCGTGTATCGTGTTGCAGGGGTGTTAAATGTAATTGGAGGCTGGTTTTTAACCGCTTTTGCCGCTTTTACTGCCGCAGCACTATTAGCATTGCTCATACATTTCGGTGGCCCTATAATGATAGCGGTACTTTTAGTATTAGCACTTTTTATTATCTACAAGAATTACCAAAGTTTTAAAAAAAAAGAGAAGTTTTAAGGAAGAAGCATGCGCTAATACGTGCTGAAAAGAAAACCAAACAAGAAATTGTTGCCGAAAGCTCTCAAAATATTCAATCTTTTTTAAAGCGAAGTAATAAATTATACACCAATGCTATTGAAGGCTTAGGTTCGCATTACTACAGTAAACTAAAAAAGAATTACAAAAGTGTTTACAAACTCAACGATGAGGTAAAGGACTTAAGTGATAATATTTTCTACTTTATCAAGAATCAAGAAGATACTAATGTAAATGCAAGTACTTTCTACCTTGATGTCATCAAAAGCTTGCAAAAAATCACACAAGTTGTCAATTCCATTTCTAAATCGAGTTACAAACACGTCGATAATGGGCATAGAAAATTAAGGTTTAGTCAAATCAAAGATTTATTTGAAATTAGAGATGAAACTTCGAAAGTGCTTCAAAAAACCAAAGATTTATTTGACAATGAAGCTAATTTCGATATAGACTCTCTTATTCTTGAAAAGCAAGATATATTGAATTTAATCGATGCTAAAATTGAAAGTCAAATTTCAAGAACACGATCTGAAGAAAGTAGCCCTAAAAATACCTCACTATATTTCGGCTTGCTATTTGAAAGTAGAGATTTAGTTTCGGAAGTATTTGAAATGGTTAAAATATTCAAGAAAAACATATCGTAACTCGAAATTTGTTAACTTCAAGAAATGTTAACGTCAATAAATAGTTACCAAACCCCCAAGTTTTCATTAGGTAAACATTAAGCATTATATTTAGCAGGCACATTATAATCTAAGAAAATCAGCATGAAAAAAGGTGATATTACCATCTTATTAGTAGACGATGAACCCGATATTTTAGAAATTGTAGGTTATAACTTATCTGAAGAAGGTTATCAAGTTACAACGGCTTCTAATGGATTAGAAGCTATTGAAAAAGCAAAAAAGAAAAAGCCACATTTAATTATTCTTGATGTTATGATGCCTGAAATGGATGGTATCGAGGCTTGTGAAAAACTTCGAAAAATTCCTGAATTAGAGCAATCGGTAATCACTTTTTTAACAGCCCGTGGCGAAGATTACTCACAAGTTGCAGGCTTCGACGCTGGAGCAGATGATTATATCACAAAACCCATACGTCCAAAAGTATTAGTAAGTAAAGTTAAAGCCTTACTTAGAAGATTTAAAGACGAAGAAAAGAATAGTAATATAGTTACGGTAGGCGATCTTGTTATTAACAGAGATGAATATAAGATTGTCAATGGTACTAAAGAATTAGTACTTCCGCGTAAAGAATTTGAATTGTTATCCTTATTAGCTTCAAAGCCAGGAAAAGTTTTTAAGAGAGAAGATATTCTTCAAAAAGTATGGGGTGATGAAGTGATCGTTGGTGGTCGTACTATAGATGTGCATATCCGAAAACTTCGTGAAAAAATTGGCGATGAAAGTTTTAAAACCATTAAAGGAGTAGGATATAAGTTTGTAGTTTAATGACGCCAACAAATACTGATACTAGTTTCAAGCACCCAAATTTATTTACGCTTCGTACAGCCCTTTACCTAACACTAATGTTAACGGCTGTACTTGGTGCTTTATTCTGGATTCTCAAAATAAATAATTGGTGGGCACTACCGGCTTTTGCCGTAGCATCGTATTCCCTTATATTTTTAGTTTTTCAATTCCGTACTAAAAAATTCGTACTTAGTAAAGTCAATGCTATTTATAAAGAATTAAATACTATTGAATCGCAAAATAAATTAGTACAGCCTATAAATACAAATATGGAGGGCTTAATCAAACAAGCCAAAGAATTTGCAATTAAGCGTAAAATTGAAATTGAAAATTTAAAAGACAAAGAAAACTATCGTAAAGAATTTTTGGGGAATGTTTCACACGAGCTAAAAACACCTTTGTTCACCATTCAAGGTTACATTCTTACCTTACTTGATGGTGCAAAAGACAAGCCGAAACTTTGCGAAAAATATTTGAAACGAGCCAACAAAGCGGTAGAGCGTTTAAATTATATTATTACCGACCTAGATATGATTACCAAATTAGAGGTAGGGGAATTAAATATTAGTATTGAACATTTTGATATTGTCGAATTACTGCAAAACGTATTCGAATTGATTGAAATGAAGGCTGCCAAAAAAAATATTTCCTTAACCTTTGATCAAGAATATGCACCTATTTCTGTAAAGGCCGATTATGAAAAGATTCTTCAAGTGGCGACTAATCTGATCGTAAATTCTGTGAAATACGGAACCGAAAATGGAACTACAGAGGTAAGCATTCAAAATTTGGTCAACAATAAAATTATTATTCGAATTACTGATAATGGAGAAGGAATTGAAGAAGAGCATATTTCAAGACTCTTTGAGCGTTTTTATAGGGTCAGTAAAAGCCGTTCGCGTGAAGAAGGAGGATCTGGTTTAGGGCTTTCCATCGTAAAACACATTATGGAAGCGCATAAAGAGCAAATTTATGTAGAAAGCGTTATTGGAGTAGGTAGTGAGTTTTCATTTACTCTAGAAAAATCAGACGCCGTTCCAACAAAAATAACCTTAGATCAGGCGTAGTTTTTGGTTGTTTCATTTCTTTATATCGATTTCTAAGACTGTGCAATCAAAAATAATTTTCAACTAATAGCATCGCTTATTTATAATAAATAGCAAGACATCTATATTGAAATCTCTATTTTTGCAACTTTAAAAACATAGTTTTGGGAAGTAAGAATAAGTTAAAGCGATTTAGAGAAAACGATACTTTTGATAATGTGGTGCAGCCTACAAGAGAAGAAGTTATCGACGATACGCATGAGTTGAAAGGAAATTGGAGCGCTATTTTTGGTAACGATAATCCAATCGTGCTCGAACTTGGTTGCGGAAAAGGAGAGTACACGGTCGGTTTAGCACAAAAAAATCCAGATAAAAACTTTATTGGTATAGATATTAAAGGGGCGCGATTTTGGCGCGGAGCAAAAACGGCCATTGAAGACGGTATGCCAAACGTACGTTTTATAAGAACTCAAATTGAACTTATTGAATATATTTTTGCTGAAAATGAAGTAAGCGAAATCTGGATTACGTTCCCTGATCCTCAAATAAAATACAAGCGAACGAAACACCGTTTAACCAACGCAGCTTTTTTAAGTAAGTATAAAAAAATCATGAATAGTGATGGTATAATGCATTTAAAAACCGATAGTGAGTTTATGCATGGCTATACACTAGGTTTGCTTCATGGGGCAGGGCACGAGGTGTTGTATGCTAACCACAATGTATACCATAATCAAGGTGCGCCTACTGATGTTACCTCAATTCAAACATTCTACGAAAATCAGTATCTTGAACAGCACAAACCTATAACCTACATACAGTTTAAAATACGCTAATTTGGAGACCACCAAACTATTTCTTATAACTTTCTTTGCTGCTTTTGTTGGGGTAATCCCTCCGGGATTAGTAAATATGACCGTAGCAAAAACCTGTTTAGAACGTGGGAAAAGAAGTGGTATTTTAGTAGCTATAGGTGCTTCGGTTACCGTTTTGTTACAAGCGTTTATAGCCATTCAATTGGCGAGATATATTGCTGACGATCGTTGGATGTATAATGTAATGCTTCGAACAGGCTTGGTCGTGTTTTTATTATTAGGAATTTATTTCTTTGTAAAGGCTAAGTACCGAAGTTCTCAAAAGAAAGTAAAGTTATCAAAGCATGGAGTAGCGAAAAGCTTCTTTAAAGGGGTGATGATTTCTGCATTCAACATTCTTCCTATACCTTATTTTTGCGCCGTTGGTACAGCTTTAAATTTGAAAGGAACGGTAGATTATGATTACATAACTGTAACAAATTTTGTAATTGCCGCAGGTTTAGGCACGCTAGTTATGCTATACATTTATGCTATTTCTTTTCTTAAAATAAATATTAAGGAAGAAAGTTTTGCTAGGTATTCTAATTACCTTATGGCGACACTAATGCTGTTACTGATGACGGTGACATTGGTACGTATTATTATGGAATAATGAGCAAATACAGCCCTACTACACTAAACTTTTTTGAACGCGTATATGAAGTTGTCGTGCAAATTCCTGAAGGAAGAGTAACATCTTACGGTAGTATCGCTAAATATTTAGGAGCTTCAAGAAGTTCGCGAATGGTAGGTTGGGCAATGAATGCGGTACACGGCAGGCCAGAAATCCCAGCACATCGGGTGGTCAATCGAGTAGGCATACTAACAGGAAAACATCATTTCCCTGGAACTAACATGATGGAGCGCCTTTTGAAAGAGGAAGGTGTTTTAGTTGAAGATGATAAAATCAAAAATTTCAAAAACGTTTTTTGGGATCCATCTGAAAATTTATTCTAGTTGTAATTTTTAGTATCAAAATTAAGTCGATTAGGTCCTACAAGGTCTTTTTTTTGACCTTGTAGGTATACATTATACTATCTCTTAATTTAACTCTGTAAATTCAAATAAGAGATAGTGTTATTACCCTATAAATAGAGGTTGTCTGATAACTCCAAGAATCTTGTAGTCATATATTTAACGAAGTTGAAATGTAGTTTTATTGATAGACTTCGACTATCGCTTAGTCTTCGTTAAAATTGCTTTTCGGATAGTTCCAAATTTGCATTTCTAAAGAATTGACTGCATATTTACGGTATACTTATGTGCAGATTTAATGAAAAATCAATGAAGAATTGTCTTTCTTGCGGTGAAAAAATAATAGGGCGATCTGATAAAAAATTTTGTTCTGACGGGTGTAGAAATAGCTACAATAACGAACTCAATAAAGATGCTACAAATTTAGTGCGAAACACAAACAACGCGCTCCGTAAAAACTATCGTATTCTATTAAAATTAAATTTTAAAGGAAAAACGAAAACCACAAAAACCAAATTACTGGCACTTGGTTTTCGATTCGATTTGTTTACTTCAACATACATTACTAAAGAGGGTAAAACCTATTTCTTTGTATACGATCAAGGTTATTTACCCTTAGACAATGAGTTTTATGTTTTAGTAACAAAAAATTAAAAACTCTTGTGAGCCACCTTACCAATTACACCTTCAAAAAAGTGATAATACACTTCGAAATCGTTGGCTTTATTTTCTGAGGGTGTTAAAGCTTTAGATACTTTTACACGCTTATTTTTATAGTCAAAAGCAACTAGAACGATAGGTACATTGGCTTGTTTAGCAATAAAATAAAATCCCGTTTTCCACTCGGTTACTTTATTTCTGGTGCCTTCAGGAGAAAGTGACAAGCGAAATACCTCAGTTCTATCAAAAATAGCTGCAATGGCACTTACGGTGTCTTGTTTTTGTTCACGTACCACTGGCATCCCACCAGCTTTCTTCAGTAACCAACCTACTACGGGAATATTAAATAGAGACTGTTTACCTATAAATCCAATAGATTTCCCCCAAACATTGCGAAGTAGTATCCCTAAAAATAAATCCATCCAGTGGGTGTGGGGCACCACAGCAACGACACATTTATTTACCTCAGGAAATTCGCCCTGCATTTTCCATTTCAAAAGTTTGAAATAGATAAATTTTGCTATTTTTTGAAACATAAATTAGTTGTAAAAGGGATGCTTCTGCTTTGGCAAGTTAGCAAAAGGATGGTGTTCGTTTTTAATGGGTGAAATTTCTGCATGGCGTAATTGATGTGCTAGCTCTAATGAAGCTAAAGTTTCTTCAACACCAAAACCATTACCATTGATAATATGATTATATGATGTAGTGTGCAAATCAGTAAAGCCAGCACTAAACTCAAAAGCATCTCCATCGATAGTGATATTGCGGAAAGTGCGTTGTCCTTGATCGCTAATTGCTTGGGGTAAGGTATCAGCATTGATTGATAAAAACCATCGAACATTCGCATTTTTCAATCGAAGTACACCACTTGCGCGATCGTGTTCTCTTACATGTACGGTACTTTTTTCTACACCTCCAAAAATCCAAATAAGCATATCAAAAAAATGAATACCAATATTCGAACAAATACCCCCAGATTTATCGAGCATTCCTTTCCATGAGGCATAATACCAATTTCCTCGAGAGGTAATATAAGTTAAATCAATATCGTGAATTTTATCTTTAGGGCTATGAGCAATTTTTTCTTTTAAAGCGATTATACTAGGGTGTAGTCGTAGCTGTAAAATAGTGTTGATTCTATGATCAGATTGCTGTTCTAATTGTATTAGTTTTTCGGCATTCCAAGGATTTAATACTAAGGGTTTTTCACAAATAGCATTGGCACCATTTCGCAAAGCAAAACGCACGTGAGCGTCATGCAAGTAATTAGGGGTGCATATGGACATATAGTCTATTGCCTGTTGTTGTTCAAACCTCAGTTTCTCCAAATGTCTATCGAAACGCTCGAATTCTGTAAAGAAATGAGCTTTTGGGAAAAAGGAATCTATAATTCCAACGCTATCATTGGGGTCAAATGCGGCTAAAAGTTGATTGTTAGTATGTTGAATCGCTTTTAAATGTCTTGGGGCAACAAATCCTGCAGCTCCCATTAAAGCAAAGTTTTTCATGTTCTAAAGATTGAATATTAATTGGCTTTACAAAGAGAGGCTATTGCGTGAGCTTTTAATTAAATATACAGGCGAATTTATAAAGGATTATCAAAAACTGAGTTATTTTAATTTCGATTTTCGAAAAATTTTATGGCTATGTTTAACTAATAATATTATTTAATTGAAGTACGCTATCGTTTTTCAATATATATTTTTCTTGAGTTTCGGGGCAAAAAGCTTCGTTATTAGTGTCAAATTGTAATCGATGACCACACTTACTGATCCAACCTATGGGTTTTGCAGGGTTGCCAACTACTAATTGAAAGGGTTTTACTTCTTTCGTAATCACTGCACCTGCACCAATCATAGCATAAGCGCCAATTCTGTTTCCGCAAACTATTGTAGCATTGGCGCCTAGGGTGGCTCCCTTTTCTACATAAGTTTGTTTAAATTCTTCTTTTCTAACAATAAAACTTCTAGGGTTTATAACATTCGTAAAAACAACAGAAGGCCCCAAGAAAACATCATCTTCACAAATCACTCCTGTGTATACAGAAACATTATTTTGAACTTTTACATTATTACCCAACTTCACATTAGGCGAAATCACTACATTTTGTCCAATATTACATTGATCTCCAATTTTGCATCCTTTCATAATATGACTAAAATGCCAAATTTTAGTACCAGCCCCGATTTCAGCCCCTTCATCGATAATGGCAGTAGGATGCGAAAAATAGATAGTTTCAATACTCATTCGTTTTTCTAAAATTAAGATCATCTATTCGTGAAAATACAAAAATTAAAAATGCGGATAAATTCCCGTTTTCTAGTAAATTTGTAAAGATCGACTTTCGCCAACCCTACAAAAGCTATTTATGTACCTAATTTTCGATACTGAAACCACAGGTTTACCTAAAAATTATAATGCACCCATCACAGATACGGATAATTGGCCTAGAGCTATACAGATTGCTTGGCAGTTACATGACGAAATGGGGGTTTGTATCGAGCATCAAGATTATTTAATACGCCCCGATGGCTTTAACATACCTTATGATTCTGAACAAATTCATGGTATTTCAACAGCTTTAGCAGCACAAAAAGGGGTTTCATTATCTGAAGTATTAGAAAAATTTGAAGAGGTATTAGGGAAAACAACATTTGTGGTAGGGCAAAATGTAGGGTTTGATGTAAATATTATGGGTTGCGAATTTCATCGTAACGCTGTAGCAACTAAACTTACGGAATTACCAGTTTTAGACACCTGTACCGAACATACGGCAAGTCTTTGTCAAATCCCTGGAGGTCGAGGGGGGAAGTTCAAACTTCCCACATTAACCGAATTACATCAGTACTTATTCGACGTAGGTTTTGGCGAAGCCCATAATGCAACAGCCGATGTGGAAGCTACCACACGTTGTTTTTTAGAATTAGTACGAAAGCAGCAGTACACTACAGAACAGTTACAAGTAGAAAAAGATTATTTTCAGCGATTTAAGCAAGTTAATCCCGAGCCATTTAAGCTTATAGGTCTAAAGCATATTAACCTAAAAGCGGCTTCTGACAAAATAAGAAAACAGCTTGAAAAGTTACAAGGTGATGACGGCTTATCAACAAAAGACTTAGCAGCCAATGCTGAAATTTTAAAAGACGCTCCTTTTTCACATTTACACAACCACACACAATTTTCCATATTACAATCAACCATTGGTGTTGGTGAACTTATTTCCTTAACAGCAATGGAGGGTTTACCTGCGGTAGCAATGACCGATCATGCCAATATGATGGGGGCTTTTCAATTTGTAGAGGGAATCATTAGTCATAATAAAGGGGTTAAAAGTAGAAATGCTGAGAAACAGTCTCGATATGAAGCTACTCAGAATAACACCTTAGAAGAAGGGCAAGAGCCACTTTATGAATTACAATTAGAAATAGAAATTACCCCAATAGTAGGTTGTGAATTCCATGTGTGTGAAGACCATACCAATAAATCAGTTAAAGACAACGGGTATCAAATTGTATTGTTGGCTAAGAATAAAAAGGGCTATCTCAATTTGGCTAAAATGTCTTCTATTGCCTTTGTTGACGGAAAGTATTATGTGCCACGTATCGACAAAAAAATTATAGAACAATACAAAGAAGACATCATTGTTTTAACAGGAAATTTATACGGAGAAGTTCCTAGCAAACTACTAAACGTAGGAGAAAAACAAGCAGAAGAAGCTTTGTTATGGTGGAAAGAACAATTTGGCGATGACTTTTATGTGGAGCTAATGCGCCACAATCAAGAAGATGAAGATCGTGTAAATGAGGGCTTAATACGATTAGCTCAAAAGCATCAAGTAAAGCTCGTAGCCACAAACAATACCTATTACGGAAGTCAAGACAATGCGAATGCGCATGATATTTTATTGTGTGTCAAGGATGGCGAAAAACAAGCAACACCAATAGGTCGTGGTCGTGGATACCGCTATGGATTACCTAACCAAGAATATTATTACAAGTCAGCCGATCAAATGAAGGACTTGTTTAAAGATATTCCTGAGGCTATTCTCAATATTAAAGAAATTATAGAAAAGGTAGAAATCTATCCTTTAGCACATGATGTTATTCTACCTGCTTTTGATATTCCTGAGGAATTTGTTGATGCACAAGACGCCATTGACGGAGGTAAACGAGGGGAAAATGCCTTCTTACGGCATATTACTTACGAAGGCGCTAAAATTAGATATCAAGAAATTACCGATGATATACGTGAACGTTTAGATTTTGAGCTTTCAGTTATAGAAAAAACAGGGTACCCAGGTTATTTTTTAATTGTAGAAGATTTCATACGTGCCGCTCGTGATATGGGGGTTGCTGTAGGTCCTGGTCGTGGTTCGGCAGCAGGTTCGGCAGTAGCTTATTGTCTATGGATTACGAATCTTGACCCCATAAAATACGACTTACTTTTTGAGCGTTTTCTAAACCCCGATCGTATTGGAATGCCCGATATTGATATTGATTTTGATGATGAAGGTCGTGGTCGCGTAATGCAATATGTTATTGATAAATATGGGGCTAACCAAGTTGCGCAAATTATTACCTACGGTACTATGGCTGCAAAATCTTCCATTCGAGATACAGCCCGTGCATTAGATTTGCCCTTGCATGAAGCCGATCGCTTGGCAAAGTTGATACCTGATATGACCAAACTCAAAAAAATAATGGGTGTAGGTCATGATAAATTAAAGGAAAAGTTTAATGCAGAAGCAATTCAAAAAATACAAGAATTAGAAGATATTGCGGCTAGTGAAAGTTTAGAAGGGAATACGCTTCGACAAGCACAAATTCTTGAAGGATCTATGCGTAATACAGGAATTCATGCCTGTGGGGTAATTATTACACCCGATGATATTACCAAGTTCGTGCCGGTGGCTGTAGCCAAGGATTCTGATATGTATTGCACCCAATTTGATAACTCTGTAGTAGAAACCGCAGGCTTATTAAAAATGGATTTCTTAGGCCTAAAAACCTTAACGTTAATTAAGGATACGGTTAAAATTGTAAAAGCCAAGCATGGTATTCAACTAGATCCTGAAAATTTTCCTTTAGATGACGAAAAAACCTACGAGCTTTTTCAACGTGGGGAAACCGTAGGGGTGTTTCAATACGAATCGCCAGGGATGCAAAAACACATGCGATCGTTAAAACCGACGGTGTTTGCCGATTTAATTGCCATGAATGCCTTGTACCGACCGGGTCCTATGGAATACATTCCTAGTTTTATCGCTCGAAAACATGGTGATGAAGAAATTAAATATGATTTAGATGCTTGTGAAGAATACCTAGCCGAAACTTACGGAATTACGGTCTATCAGGAGCAAGTAATGTTACTGTCACAAAAGCTAGCCGATTTTACCAAAGGTGAAGCCGATACCCTTCGTAAAGCAATGGGTAAGAAGCAAAAGCATGTGCTTGACAAAATGAAGCCCAAGTTTATAGCACAGGCTGAAAAGAAAGGGCACGATGCGACTATTTTAGAGAAAATTTGGAAAGACTGGGAAGCTTTTGCTTCTTATGCCTTTAACAAATCGCATTCTACATGTTATGCGTGGGTGGCTTACCAAACAGCATACTGTAAAGCAAACTATCCAGCCGAATATATGGCTGCGGTACTTTCTAACAATATGAATGATATCAAAACGATTACTTTTTTTATGGAAGAATGTAAACGTATGGGTATAAAAGTACTAGGGCCAGATGTGAATGAATCGTTTCGCAAGTTTTCGGTAAACGAAGAAGGAGCGATACGTTTTGGTATGGGAGCCATTAAAGGAGTGGGTACAGGCGCTGTTGAAACTATTATCGAAAATCGAAAAAAGGATGGTAAATACACCTCTATATTTGATCTCACAAAACGTATCGATTTACGAGCAGCGAATAAAAAAGCTTTTGAAAGTTTAGCCTTGGCAGGCGGTTTCGATTCACTAGCAGATATACACAGAGCGCAGTTATTTAATAATACAGAAAGTGGAACCACCTTTTTAGAAAAAGCCATGAAGTTCGGGAGTAATTTCCAAGCAAGCAAAAACTCTGCACAAGTCAGTCTATTTGGGGAAAGTAGCGAGGTGCAATTTCCTGAACCAGAAATTCCACCTTGTGAAGAATGGGGGACTTTAGAAAAGTTGGCCAAAGAAAAAGAAGTGGTAGGGATCTATATTTCTGGTCATCCTTTAGACGATCACAAACAGGCATTGCGACACTTTTGTAATGGGCAATTAAAAGATTTTGAAAATCTGGAAAATTTAGTGAACCGTGAAATTACTTTTGGAGGGATTGTAACTTTGGTAGAACATAGAACTACCAAAACAGGAAAAGGCTGGGCTACTTTTACCATAGAAGATTACAATGTGGCTCATGAATTTAGAATATTTAATGACGACTATTTAAAGTTTCGACCTTATTTAGTTGTTAATACCTTTGTGCATGTTAAAGCTTATGTGCGTGAAGGTTATGTAAATAAAGAAACGGGGAAAAGAAGCGATCCTAGAATTGTATTTAGAGAATTTGGGCAATTACATGACGTTGTAGATCAACTATCGTCAAAATTGACACTTCAATTAAATATAAAAGACTTAAGCGAAAATTATATTGATAATTTGTATGGAGGTATTACTCGATTTTCTGGAAGTAAAAATTTGAGCGTTCAAGTTTTCGAACCTATAGAAAAATTACATATAACGATGCCAAGTCGTAAAATTAAGATTGGAATAACAGATGAATTGTTAACTTGGCTCGAGAAAGAACAAGTGTATTATAAACTTAATTAGGCTCAAAATAAGTGTTAAATACAAGGTCTTTCGTCGAATTAAAACGCTGATAATCAAATAAATGACTAATTTAAAGAAAAGTTGTAATACATGAAACAGAGCCTACTCATTATTTTTTTATTAAGCTTAAATATCGTAGTGTGGGGTCAAAGTCGACAAGCGGTGATCGATTTTAAGTTAGATGCAACATCAAAATTCGATTTTAAGAGTCAAAAAGGTACTATAAAAGCCGCACCAAATCCTTTCTCAGATTATATTTTAATAAAAGGCATCAAAAATTCTTACGATGTAAAAGTATTTGATATTCTTGGAAAAGAAATTTTCAATTTTATATCATCTGATATTTCTATTGGCTTGTCTACAAATACATATCCATCAGGTATATATTTGATAGAATTAAATCCCATTGACGAAGAACTCGAAAAAACGGTTTTTAAAATGGTAAAGCTTTAAGTGTGATGTCAAGTGATATTTAGTTAAGGTTATTCAGTTACATCAACCACACATCTAAATCCCGTATGCTCAAGCCCTGTATCAGGTGATGAACTCATTCTAGCAGCTACACGATAGCCCGAGCAATAGCTTTCGTTACACAAAAAAGAGCCTCCACGAATAACTTTCCGTTGATGTATATTATCATCTTCTTCATAAACAGGATCTTTAAAATCTAATTTTCGTTGATAGGCGTCTTCGAAATAGCTATTTCGTGTCCACTCCCAAACGTTACCTCCAATATCATAAATTCCTAATGGATTTGGAGGGAAAGACTTTACAGGTGCTAAGCTTTCAAAATGATCTTCTTTTAAATTGTTTGTAGGGAAACTTCCTTGATGGAAATTCGAATTTTTGGTTGCTTGACTAAAGTCATTTCCCCAAAAATATTTAATACGTTTTCCTTTATTTCTGGCTGTATATTCAAACTCTTCCTCTGTAGGTAGTCGTTTGTTCGCCCAATGGCAGTAAGCTAAAGCATCGTACCACGATACTTGCACTACAGGATAATTGTCTTTCCCTTTTATAGTACTTTCAGGTCCTTGAGGATGCCTCCAATCAGCGCCCTTTTTTGAAGCCCACCACATTTTTGGGTCGCCTGTAAAAACTAAGCCTACAGGATCAGTGTCAATTTTCTCTTTAGGCATTCCTGTAAGTTGCGAAATATGATTGGCGTCAATTTTACGTTCAGCTAGTGTTGTATAGCCTGTAGCTTTAATAAATCGAGAAAATTGCGCATTGGTGATTTCGGTAACACCTATATAAAAAGAAGTTACTTTTTCTTGATGTACAGGATATTCATCAGCTCTTGCTTGTTCAGAGGTAGCACCCATTAAAAAAGAGCCCCCTTCTACAAATACCATATCTTTTGTAGAAACACTATCTAATTTGGGCAATAGGGTTATTTCCGCTAACATTTTCTGATGAAAACTTATAGGTTTTTCAACAGCAATAAGTTGAGGTTTTGATTTTGGTTTGCAACTAAAGATTACTAAAATTATGGGCAGAAATAGTAAGTTATAAAAACGCATAGCATGAAGAAGTAAGTCTCTAATTGAATAATTTTGAGAATAAGTAATGAAAATTTATTATATAAGGTAATAATGCCTCAATAGTCTTTCAAAGCAAATTATTAGCTATAAGATGAGGAATTCGTTTTAAATTAAGATGCTATTTTCTATTTTTTAAATGGGTACTCAGCACCATTTTTTAGTTTAAAAATATATTCGCCTGTTTTTAGTGTAGATATATCAACCGTATTTCCTGCGTGATAACCTTTAATTTTCTTGACAACGTTACCATTTTTGTCTAAAATACGTGGGCTAACGCATTGCAATTTTTTTGAAACGTTTAAAAGAATACCGCCATAGCTCACAAATACGGGTGTATTTTTTTCCACATAATTTTCGTTTTGAACGTCGTTTGAAAAAATTTCTGTATTAATTACCACTGAGCTTACTTGTCCGCCAGAATCAGGAAAAGTAACTGAAATTTTATTGCTTGGCTTAACATAAGATAAAGGCACCGGAATTACCAACGTCCCAAAAAATTGATTGCGATTTGCTTGGTCGTAGCCCGCCCAATTTTCAGGCGTTAATACCACATTGTCATTAAGTTTAACGATAGGGTAGCGACTAAGTTTTTTTTCACGAGCAAAACTCAAACGAATATTAGCTCGACCCTTTCCGACAACCGTATTATTGATGTCAAATATAGTAGGTTCGTTAGCTGTTATAGGTTGTAAATACGATTTTGAATAATTATTATACTCAACTATGGAAGTGGCGAATTCAGTATCATCAGGGATATCCAGAATAAGCATAAAAGTTTCAAAAGGCTCTATATCCAATTGGTCGATATGTAAATCAGTATGTGCTTCAGTGATTTCAGCAACACCGCTAGCATTGGTGTAAATTCTTCTTAAATGATATTTTTTTATACGTTCAGCGTCGTAATCGCTAAATTTCAAATTTAAGGTTTGTGCTTTGTCAGATAGATTGTTAAAAATATTGATCCATTTATTACCATTTTTAAAAGCATTTACCTGAATATCCGGATGATCGCTTGAAATATAGGTACGCTCGCCTGAAACATCTTTCCAAAAATCATAAAACTTTAAAAGGTCAGTGGTAGCATAATTGTTATCAGAATTTAAGCCAACTAGACTGTAGGGATTAGGTGTCGCTTTTGCGTTAGCAAAAATAGTTGGTACCGCTAAACTAATATTATCGGGCTTATCTAAAAGCGCCATTACTTGATTGTTCAACGATTCTATAATTAGCGCATCATTATAATTTGAATGAGCTTCGTTGAGCCAATTGTCAAATTTTAATCCATAAGATGCAACATAAAAAGGTTTCGTTTTGTTGTGTTTTACAAAATGATAAGTATTCAATAAATCAAAAGTGGCTTCTAGATTAGCACCTGAGCGATAAGCAATAGATTGTGTTGCCACATCGACTCCGTCAGAAATGTCAAGTGTGTATTGATCTATTTCTTTTCCTGAAATATCAACAAATGTTTTTATGGTTGATTTAAATATATCAAAATCATTATTTTCGATATTATCAATAGGTAATGAAGGACTTGAAATAGAAGCAGCGGTACTACTTTCTTCTAATTTACTACCCAAATTTTTGTAGAGTAAAGCTGTTTTAGAAGTCGATTTTACCCAATTATTAGTATTGTTCGAATCATCGAAACTTAAAATCACTTTTTTTGAAACGGGAACTTTACTAAAAGCCTTTATAATATTTTCAGAAAGAATAGAGGTGTTGGTATTTGAAGTAACATCGAGCCCCTGAATTTTTATTACAGAAATATCGTTTTTCAACATTTCTGTAAGCGCATTGTTTGCTAGAGAAGAAACTTCTTTGAAGCTAATTCCACTTGCCTTAATTTCTGGATGAGTTGTAAATATAGCATTTGAAGAAATAAAAGTATCTCTAGCATCATTTGCTTGAACACCAAAATACTTTTCGCGTTTAAGAAGACTTTCTTTACCGACAAATTTTTTAATACCCAAGTCTAAATAAATATTAGCTTCTTGAGCAAATGAGCTTGTAAAAGATATGAAACTTAGTATTAAAATTTTATGTAAACTTCTCATATTTGGGGCTTTGGGTATGAATTTAAAAATTTAAAACCATAATTTCCAAGGAATTCTAGATAAAACAGCAATTAAAGCTAGCGTGTAAAAAATAGACAGTGTTTTAAATTTAGGTGTTGAAACTAACTTTTTCTTGTGTTTTGAATAACCAATAGTTAATAATGCAATAGCAATAATCATGGTTATAGGATGCTCAACATGTATAAGTCGTAAGTCGGCATTACCCATAATATCTTTCATTGTTAAATCGCTATTACTCCACTGAACTTTGTCAGACACAAAATAAGTAATCAGTCCGATAACGAATTGAAGGTGCGTAACTATTAAAGCGAATAAAGCTATACGAAAGTCTTTTGCTTCAAAATCGCGTTTTGTGACAAAGCCTATTATTGAATTTGCAGTTGCTAGAATAATTACAGCTAAAACTAGATAGGCCCAGTAAGAATGAATAAATGCCATTTGTAGATAAGTTTAATTAAAAGTTAAGTTATACTATAAAACTAAAACGACCCTCAGTTAATAACTAAGAGCCGTCAGTATTTTGTATTTAGTTTAAAAATTCATTTAACAATGTGCTTGTTGAGCTATCGTGATTAGCAGGCGCATTTTTGGTAATTTCAGAAAGAATATTAGATGCCAATTGCTTTCCTAATTCTACGCCCCATTGATCGTAGCTGTAAATATTCCAAATAATTCCTTGTACAAAAATGCGATGTTCATACATAGCAACAAGTTTACCTAATGCATTAGGGGTTAATTTATCAATAAGTAAGGATGTTGTAGGTCGGTTACCAGTAAATACTTTAAAAGGTGCTAATGTTTCTATTTCAGTATCAGATAAATTTTTAGCCTGTAATTCCGCCAACACTTCTTCTTTAGTTTTACCATTCATTAGCGCTTCAGTTTGCGCAAAATAATTCGCCATTAATTTGTCATGGTGGTCTTTATCACCAAACAAAGCTTTCTTGAAACCAATAAATTCAGCAGGAATAATTTTTGTTCCTTGGTGAATTAACTGAAAAAAGGCATGTTGTGAATTTGTACCAGGTTCGCCCCATACAATATTTCCTGTTTGGTAAGAAACAGTTTTCCCGTTACGATCTACGCCTTTACCGTTACTTTCCATAATACCTTGTTGTAAGTAAGCAGGTAAGCGATGAAGGTATTGATTGAAAGGAATGATAGCTTCGGTTTCAGCTTCGAAAAAATTATTATACCAAACGCTTAGTAAGCCAAGTATCACAGGAATGTTTTCCTCTAAATCAGTGTTTTTGAAATGCTCATCCATGCTGTGTGCACCAGCTAAAAGCGCTTCGAATTGATCAAAACCTATGGATAAAGCTACAGATAAACCAACAGCGCTCCATAAAGAGAATCGACCTCCAACCCAGTCCCAAAGTGGGAAAATGTTTTCCGCATCGATACCAAATTCGGTTACTTTCGCCACATTCGATGAAACGGCTACAAAGTGCTTACTAACGCCTTCATTTCCTCCTGCTTTTTCGATAAACCACTGTCTTGCAGTTATCGCATTTGATAAGGTTTCTTGTGTGCCAAATGATTTTGATACCACTACGAATAATGTAGTTTCAGGGTCTAGATTTTTTAAGTTTTGGTGTACGTGATCGCCATCAACATTTGAAATAAAATGTATTTTCAAATGATTCTTATAATACTCTAAAGCTTCTGTAATCATTACAGGTCCAAGGTCAGAACCACCAATACCAATATTTACAATATCTGTTATAGCCTTACCCGTATACCCTTTATGTGTGCCTGAAATTACTTTTTCTGTAAATGCTTTTACTTTCGCATTTACTTCAGCAACTTCATCAACAATGTTAGCTCCATCAACAGTTATTTCAACACCTTTAGGAGCTCTTAAAGCCATGTGTTGTACGGCTCTTCCTTCAGTGGCATTAATAGTTTCTCCACCAAAATAACTTTGCATAGCTTGGGGTAAGTTTACCTCTTCCGCTAAATCTAACAATAGTTTTTTTGTGGTAGCATCAATGCGATTTTTAGAATAGTCTACATAAAAATCTTCCCACTTTATAGCGAAATTCTTTCCACGCTCAGTATCCTTAGTAAATAAGCTTTTTAAGGATTCGTTTTGTAGGGTATTAAAGTGCTCTTGTAGCGCTTTCCAAGCTTTTGTTTCCGTCGGATTCTGTGAAGGTAATTTCATCAGTAGTATGGTTTATTTTTAGTTCCTTGAATGGAATATTGTCTAATTCTTTCTTTAAAGATTCAATATATGTAAAATACGCTTTTTTATGCGCTTCTGGTAGATCTTTAGCACTTGGTAATTTATGTCGATACGGATCAACTTGCTTACCGTTTACCCAAAACCTATAACAAACATGCGGACCTGTTGCTAAGCCCGTACTACCTACACGCCCTATCATTTGCCCTTGTTTAACCACTTGCCCTTTCTTTACATCAATTTTCGACATGTGTAAGTATTGTGTACTGTACTTTTGATTATGTCGAACTTTTACATATTTACCATTCCCCCTAGTATAACCTGCTTTTTCTACAGTTCCGTTAGCTGTCGACCAAATCGGTGTTCCGTGGGGTGCGGCATAATCTGTTCCCTTATGCGCTTTCCATCTTTTTTGTACAGGGTGAAAGCGTCTTGGCGAAAATCGTGAAGAAATTCGGCTAAACTGAAGTGGTGCTTTCAGAAAAAAGCTTTGTAACGATTTTGCCTTTTCGTCGTAATATGATGTTAAAGCAGTTTTGTCTTCAGGTATTTCGTATTCAAAGCCGTAGAAAGGAGTCCCGTTATGCTCAAATACGGCGGCTTCAACGCCTTTAACACCTACATAAGTGCCGTCTTCTAAATATTTATCGTAATAAATAATCTTAAATCGATCGCCTTTCTGTATTCTAAAAAAGTCAATATTCCATTGGTAAATTCCTGCGATAAGATGTGTCAAGTAAGCGGAACCATGATCTTTTTGAATGGCTTCAGAAAGTGAGGATTCTATAATTCCGTTCAACACTTTACGCTTAGTGATTACTTTTTTATGTTTATTTTCTACATAAATAGAATCAGAAAGATTAATGATGGTGTAGTCTACCTTGTTTTTTTGATAAATAAAAGCCTTGATATGGTGAAGACTATCTTTTGATTTTAGTATGGTATAAGGTTTTCCTGCGTTAATTCTGGCTACGTTAAAACTATCTTTTACTTTGTTAGAAATTTCAAAAACAGTAGATCGACCAACCCCATTCTCATCCATTATAGTTCCAAAACTATCGCCAGGTTGAATAGTGTCATTAATGACTTCATAATTATCTAAAAAGAATCCATATTTTTTTACCAATTCAGGGTATTCAACACATGCGGTTTTTTTGGGAACTTCTTTTTTTTGACACCCAACAAGTAGTCCAAACAAACAGCAGTAACTGGCAATTAGAAACTTTTTCATTTTATTTATCATTGTTAAATAATGCGGTAATCCACGACTTACCCCATTCGGCACGTTCTTCTTCTGTCCATAAGGTTGGAAAAAAACTAATGCGCTGAAAGCTTGGGGGTAAAAACTTTCTCCAATTGGTGCCTCCTGTACCTATAGCTTCTTCTTTTCCTTTACTTAAATGGTGCAAAGCAGCCTTTAAATGTGCCAAACACCAGTTGACATTTACATTACGATCAAAATTACGTAATGTTTCAATGAGCTCTAAATTTTGCTGATCGGAAATACTTAATCTTCGATAGCAGTCATATATGGTATTGTGTTCGACTTGATTTGCAATTCGCAACAATCGAGGCGTATAGCGCTTTTCAAATTGTTTTAAAGTAAGGGTTTTTTCACCAGTATCTTTTTCTGTAGCACCGTATTTCCAATATAGATATTGGTACTTATCTTCAATACTACTCCAATCATTAATCATATGACGGCGTTCTTCGTGCACTAAATTTTCAAGCCCTGTGGTGTAAACTTCAATCATTCGATATTGCACTGATTGAAAACCACTAGCGGGTATTAGCGACAAACGGAATTGTAAGAATTGCTCTTTTTCCATACCCTTTGCCATCACTTCAAAAGAATTTTCTAGTATTTCAAAATAGCGATTTACTCGTTTTATGCGTTCGGTAAAAAACTTAACAGATAAATTAGGCTTATTAGTAATTTGAGTGATTTCGTGAAGTACTAGTTTAAAATACAGCTCGGTAATCTGATGATAAGTAATAAAAATAGTTTCGTCAGGGAAATGCGTGTAAGGTATTTGTAAACTTAATAAAGTATCTAAGTGCAAGTAATCCCAATAAGTAAGGAATCGGTCATGCAATAAGCCATCTAAAAAAGCGCCTAAGTCTTGACCCGAATTTTTATACTTTTCTTCTAATGATTTTATACGAGTAACGATCTCTGGGGCTAGTGCTTCTTCATTCATGGGTGTTAATTCACTTTTGAAAGTGGATGTTTTAATCCTCTGTATTCACTTAAGCTTGCAGTAACTGATCCTACAGCAATGTCAGCAGTTATTTTAACTGGAATTTTGTTTTTATCGTTACTTATCCAAATGGTAAGGCTTTCTTCTTCTTTAAAAACCCGATCAGCCATTACTATTGGGCGAAACTTTAAGCAGTTTATTTTGCCAAATTTAGTTCTTACAGTTTGTGTACCCAAATATTTTAGCTTGA
>JAHDEF010000011.1 GCA_020628975.1 Aquimarina sp.
CCCGCAGAAGCAGTTGCTTGAATATGATTACTGTATGCGCCACCAAAAGTAAGTAGGGTTTTAAAGCCTTCGGACTTGGCAGCTATTAAATTGTATTTAAGCTTTCTGAATTTATTTCCTGAAATTTTCGGGTATACCAAATCTTCACGCTTAATGAAAAGCGACACCTGATGTTTTTCTAAAAAAGGATCGATTATTTGCTGATTTATTGCAGGATGTAGGTGTTGCATAAGCACAAGATAGTATTTTTGCGTTATGACATATTTTAAGAAAAAGATTCCTATTGAAGAGGGTGATTATTACTTAACCCCTGAAGGCTATAAATGTTTTACAGAGCAATATCACTTAAAAAGGGGATATTGTTGCGAAAGCGGTTGTAAACATTGTCCTTACGGTTTTCGAAAAAATAAAAAGAGCTAGTTCCGTTTTAATCTCTATACCCAAATCGCTTCAATTGGCGATCATTGCTTCGCCAGTTTTTATTGACCTTAACGAAAAGTTCTATATGTATTTTTTTTCCAAAAAAAGCTTCTAAATCTTTACGAGCTTCTTGTCCCACTCTTTTAATTGCAGCTCCTTTGTGTCCAATAATAATTCCTTTTTGAGTTTCGCGTTCTACCATAATCGTGGTTTGAATACGAATAATAGTTTCATCTTCTTCAAAAGCATCGGTTATTACTTCTACGGCGTAAGGAATTTCTTTTTTATAGTGAACTAGTATTTTTTCGCGAACGGTTTCATTTACAAAAAAACGTTCAGGTTTATCGGTAAGTTGATCTTTCGGATAAAAGGCAGGGGAAACAGGTAACAATTCTATAATGCGATTCATAACCACATTGGTATTGAAATTTTGAAGTGCCGAGATAGGCAAAATTTCTGCATTAGGAACTTGTTCCGCCCAATAAGCTACCGCTTCTTCCAATTTTTCTTGGTCAGAAGTATCAATTTTATTCAATAATAATAGAATAGGCGTGTTGGTACGGCGAATTTTATTGAAAAAGTCTTCGTCTTTTAATGCCTTTTCACCGATTTCCACCATATAAATTAACACATCAGCATCTTCGAACGCCGCTTTTACAAAATCCATCATTGAAGATTGTAATTTGTATGCTGGTTTAATGATACCTGGCGTATCAGAAAAAATAATTTGACAATCATCGGTATTTACAATACCCAGAATACGATGACGCGTAGTTTGTGCTTTCGAAGTAATAATCGATAGTTTCTCTCCGATCAAGGCATTCATCAAGGTCGATTTCCCAACATTTGGGTTTCCGATGATATTTACAAATCCAGCTTTGTGTTCTTTCATATAAGAGGTTTCGGGTATTAGGTGTCGGCGGTCAGTTGATACCTTTTAGTAACTCGGTAAAATTCTAATTATGGTACAAAGATACGTATTTATTGACACTGCCAAAGGCTTTAATATCCTAAGGATTCCCAAGAAAGAAACATCTTGCTTTATGCAGATGCTATGTAGGATTGCGTTAAGGTTGCTAAGTATGGCTTGCAATGGGATATTTAATGAGATCCTATATCGTATAACTAAAAGAAAACCAAAACCCATATTTATATTACATTTGATATTATGAAAAAGGTTGTAATTACAGGAACTAGCCGAGGGATCGGCTACGAGTTGGTAAAGCAATTTGCTAAAGCAGGTTATGAGGTATTGGCTTTGTCAAGAAATATGGCATCAATTGAAGCTTTGGTGGATAAAAAAGTACATGGCTTTAAATTTGATATTACCCAGCAAACCGCGATTGATAAAGTAACTGATTATGTAAAATCGTCATTTGGTAAAGTGGATATTGTAATACACAATGCAGGTTTACTTATTGCTAAACCATTGGCTGCTTTAACGCTGAATGACTTTAAAAAAGTATATGACGTGAATGTGTTTGGGGTAGCTATGCTTACTAAGGCATTAGCACCGTATATGAATAAAGGATCACATGTGGTAAGTGTAAGTAGTATTGGAGGAGTACAGGGCAGTGTAAAATTCCCTGGGTTAGCGGCATATAGTTCAAGTAAAGGGGCTTTAATTACACTAAGTGAATTGTTGGCAGAAGAATATAAAGATCAAGGTATCGCTTTTAACGTATTAGCTCTCGGTGCAGTACAAACTGAGATGTTAGAAGAGGCATTTCCTGGTTATCAGGCAAACGTGCAGCCTTATGAAATGGCTGCATATATTAAAGAATTTGCATTGACAGGCAATCAATTTTATAATGGAAAAATTTTACCGGTAGCTAACTCTACACCGTAACCAATTATAGTAATTCGAACTTTAAAAAAAATAATATCAACGCAATTTCGCGTTAGGGATAGCAGCGGCATCCTTTTTATAAGTTAACAGTTGCTGAGCGCAGTCGAAGTACCCTTCAACTTATAAAAAGATATAGCGTATAGCCCGACCCGATAGGGTAACGCCCAAAATATATGCACGAAGTTTTAAAAAAATATTTACCCGAAAGAGCTGTCAATCCTGTTTTTGAATTGATTAAGGTGAATAATGTGTATTTGAAAATTGTAGGACAGCGAAACTCTAAACATGGTGACTATCGGCGTTTGCCCAACGGAATGCATCAAATTACCGTAAATAGTTCGTTGAATAAATACCGTTTTTTAGTTACCACTATTCATGAAATTGCGCATTTGCTGGCTTTTGAAAAATTTGGCAAAACCATTAAACCTCATGGTAAAGAATGGAAATATACGTTTCAACAATTAATGTTACCTTTTATTCGTCCCGAAATCTTTCCATCGAATATTTTGCCCATTATAGCGAATCATTTTAAAAATCCGACGGCAAGTTCAGATACGGACACTCAATTTTCACTAGCTTTAAAACAATTTGATGCGCAAGATGATAGTAAACACTATTTATACCAGTTGTTACCAGGTAATGTTTTTAATTTTAGAGGGAAAATTTTTCGTGTAGAACATAAAAAAATTAAGCGTTATTTGTGTACCGAAATGGAAACAAAGCGTCAATATTTATTTCAACCGAATGCTGAGGTAGAATTGTTGAATTGAATACCTACAGCTTTTGTATATTTAAACCATTGAATTACAGTAGTATAATCGAATCATATGAATACAGAATTACCTAATCCCGATGAGTCAGGCCAAGATGCTGCCAAAGAAATTCAAAGTATTTGGGAAAAATTTAAAGAGTTTGTGCTGGGCTTACTTGATATTCGTCAAGGCGCTGAACCTAAATCGACTATCGAAGGGATCAAAAAAGATATTCCTTTTAAGGGGCATACGGCATGGATTTTAATTTTCTCGATTTTCATTGCATCTATTGGGCTTAATACCAATTCAACCGCCGTGGTTATTGGTGCCATGTTAATTTCTCCGCTAATGGGGCCAATTTTAGGAATTGGACTTTCTGTAGGAATTAACGATATTGAAACCTTACGTAGGTCTTTGGTAAATTTTGGAGTTATGGTGTTTTTGTCAATTCTTACAGCATTTACTTATTTTAAATTTTCGCCTTTTCAAACAGCCTCTAATGAAATTTTAGGGCGTGTAGAACCTACGTTTTTAGATGTGCTCATTGCTCTTTTTGGAGGACTTGCGGGTATTGTTGCAGGGAGTAGAAAAGAAAAATCAAACGCCATACCAGGGGTAGCCATTGCCACAGCATTAATGCCGCCTTTGTGTACCGCAGGTTTTGGGTTAGCAACGGGTAATTTAGAGTACTTTTTAAAGGCCTTGTATTTATTTGGAATCAACACGGTATTCATTGCTATGTCCACATTTATAATTGTAAAATACTTGCGTTTCCCTATGGCTCGTTATGCTAATGCGGCTCGAAGAAAACGTGTAAATCGTATTGTAATTGTGGTGGCTTTATTAATGATTATACCAAGTGTATTTTCATTTGTAAAAATTATGAAGCGTACTTTTTATGAAAATGAATCTAATTTATATTTGAAAGAAGTAGTGCTATATCCAGGAGCTGAGCAAATTAAACACAATATTAAATTTAACGAAAAAGTACTTGAGGTCTATATGATCGGAAATACCGTTCCTGAAAATACGATTGCCGAATGGCAAAGCAAAATGAGTGAAAATAAATACTTGGCAGGTACTAGATTAAAAATTAGACAAGGTCAAGATAAAACAGATGAATTGACTTCAAATTTATCTAAAGAGGTAAAGGAAGGTGTTTTACAGGATTTATATGCTCAGAACTCTAAGGCGTTAAGTGATAAGGATGCTAAGATTTTATTATTGGAGAATAAAATTAAACAATTATCACAAGCTTCTAGAAAAGAAGAAGTACCCCTTACGGCATTGGCTAATGAAGCCAAAATCAATTACGACGGGCTTGAAGCAATGTCTTTTGCTAAAGTGATTCGTACCGATTTGAAAAAGCTAGACACACTACCCATCGTAACTGTTTCGTGGAGTGAAAAATTAAAATCAAAAGTAGTCGAGCAGCAGTCTAATAAGTTGCGAAAGTGGCTACAATTTAAGTTAGCATTAGATACTTTGGTAGTTAGAAATGAATAGGTTTTATAAATATATCACCTTTTGGCTACCTCTAATATTGGGGGCTAGTAATTTGATTTTCGGTCAAGAAACGAAAGCGACGTTATTTTTTCATGATGGAGAAGCTATCGAGGGGTTGGCTAAAATTGTTAAGAATACAGTGAAATTTAAAGTTGCTGCTGATAGCAAAGCTGATATTTGGGATTTCTACAGTATTACTGGGTTAGAACTTTCTGACGGGGCTTATAACGTACATTATGATTATGTTGAGGTTAGAAAGCAGAAAACTCCCTTATTGTTAGAATTAGTAGAGTCAGGAAAAGTATTTCTATATACAAAAACTAAAACACGCGGTCGAGCGAAAGGTTTAAATAAAGTGGTAAAAAGCGATGGAACGGTAACTATCAATACCGATGAACTTTCTAAACTAAATTTTGAAGGAGAAAAAGTATACGAGTATTACCTAAAAAGAAAAGATGGTTTTGAAGCAACTTGTGTTAATTGTGGTATTTTAGGAATGAGTGATTCTTGGCTTAAAAAAACCGCTGCTTTCTTTGAAGATTGCGATATTTTACAAAAGAAAATATTGGACAATGAATTTGCACTCGAAGAAATGATCGATATCGTTCAATTTTATAATGATTTTTGTACTGAATAATAGTTTTTAACACAGGTTATCATTCAACTACATAATCCATTACAAAAACTTTTTCTAGTAAAGGTGTAATGTTTTTGCCAAACTTTTGGTGCGCTGGGTGGGGTTGATACACCGCTCTACCAGCTTCGTTTTCAAAACTAACGGTAAAACAATGGGTAAAACCTTGGTGTAGATTTTCATTACTTACATCTTTTCCGCCTTCAAAATTTACAATAGCGGGTATTTCATTTTTTAAATTGGCAAACTCCCTAAGAACAGTAATAATTTGATTTTGACTAACCTCAGGTTTAAATTTAAAAGCAACCACATGTTTAAAATTGCCATTTTTTGAAGGGTTGTTACATGATAAAAGAACGGAAGCAAATAATGTCCATAAACTTAAAGCGATAATTTTTTTCATAGGATTATGTTATAAACCTTTCAACTGGGCTTCTCTTACTTTTTGAAATAAGTTAGAAGAATACACAAAGTCAGTTACGGCTTTATTGTCTGTTTTAAATATTTGCGATTTATCACCTTCCCACTCCAAATGACCATTTTTTAAGAAGATAATTTTTGCGCCAATTTCCATAACGGAGTTCATGTCATGCGTGTTAATTACGGTGGTGATATTAAATTCTTCCGTAAGTTCTTGAATTAAATTATCAATAACAATTGCAGTTTTAGGGTCTAATCCCGAATTTGGTTCATCACAAAACAAATACTTAGGATTCGTCACTATCGCACGTGCGATTGCAACCCTTTTTTGCATTCCTCCACTAATTTGCGAGGGTAATTTATCATCAGCGCCATCTAAGTTTACCCGTTTTATGGCCTCATTTACGCGATCTGCCATTTCGCTATTGGTTTGCTTAGTAAACATTTCTAAGGGGAAACGAATATTTTCGCTAACGGTCATCGAATCAAACAATGCGCTGCCTTGAAAAACCATTCCCATTTGTTGGCGTAGGTCGCGTTGTTGATCGTCATCCATTTCATTATAGGCTTCACCATCGTAATAAATAGCGCCATTTTCAGGTCTGTATAAACCTAGCAAACATTTTAAAAACACCGTTTTTCCACTTCCACTGGTACCAATAATTAAGTTGGTTTTTCCTTGCTGAAAAGAAGTGCTAATTCCTTTTAAAATTTCTGTACCACCGAACCCTTTATGCAAATTTTTTACTTCAATCATTAGCTTAATAGAATTTGGGTTACAATATAATTTACTACAATAATGACTACGGTTGTCCAAACAAATGAGGTCGTACTTGCTTTACCTACTTCAAGTGCGCCTCCCTTCATGTAAAATCCATGAAAAGATGGTATGGTGGCTAGTAGAAATGCAAATATGAAGGTTTTAAGAAAAGAATAGACTAAATGAAAAGGGATAAATTCTTCACGTAGACCAGTCATAAATTCATCGGTGCCCACAAACCCTCCATATACAGCGGCTACGTAAGCACCAAAGATGCCTAAAAACATAGCAATAGCAATAAGGAATGGATACATCATTAAAGCTACAATTTTTGGAAATACAAGATAGTTTAAAGAGTTGATTCCCATAACTTCAAGAGCATCGATTTGCTCGGTAACACGCATGGTACCAATGCTTGAGGTTATAAACGAACCTACTTTTCCTGCCATAATAACAGAAATAAAGGTGGGTGCAAATTCTAAAATTACCGATTGTCGTGAAGCAAAACCGATTAATTCTTTAGGGATCAAAGGATCGGTTAAGTTAAGTGCTGTTTGAATGGCAACTACTGCACCGATAAAGAAAGATATAAAAGCGACAATACCCAACGAGCTTGTAATTAAGTCATCAATTTCTTTAATTATAAGTTTCCATAATACTTTTCGTTTCGTCATTCGACTAAAAACCTCTCGTATCATTAAGAAATACGCCCCAATCTGTTCTAGGTAATGCATACTAAAAATCTATTGAGCTAAAATAAACATTTCAAATGGGCAGGCTTACCTTCTTTCCACATAAAAAGTATCTTTTCCAAAATTCAATTTTAGTACGTTAGGAATTAAATATGTAGTGATTTTTTTATTGAATCTTGGTAAGTTTAGTAATGGTGATAATAGTATTACCGTAGCTGTCAGAAGTTTGCTTTTCGGTAGAAGCCTCTTCTTTATATTCGATTTCAAAAGAAACTCCGTTCAGTGCCGCTGATTTTAAATCGTATTGTTTCAAAATTTCAGCAGCTACTTGATCGGCAATAAAAAAGAATTCTTCGTCATATTCATCAATAGAAATAAAATTGTACGAGCTTCCATCATAATTATCAAATACGGCAACGATTTTTTTTTCATTTTGAATTGAAAAAGCATCAGTGTAACTAGCAGTAAAAGAAGTAGAATGATCTGCAAAAGCTAAGGTGCTTAGTAAACAAAAAGTAACGCATATAATTCTCATAATCAGTATTTCATCAAATTTAATCATAAAATACTGACTATGTGTAATTTATCGATGAAATACATATTAGGTAAATTCAGAATCATCAAAAAATCCTGTATTGGTGTTAGATTTCGTTTCTAAAATTTCAATGCCTTTTTGAATGACTAAATTATTGGGTAAGGTTATATTTTCACCTTTATCGGTTTTCATAAAGAAATAAAACCCTGTCATATCGGTTATGCGACCTACCCATTCAAAACTGCTGTCTAAAATTCTAATTTTATCACCTATGCGTACAGGGTGGTAAAAGAATAAAACGACACTAGCTGTAAGATTCGAAAAGATAGACCACTGAGCAAAAAGGGCTATTCCCAAAATGGCTAGTACAGATGAAAACAGCACTGTTATTTGTTTAAAGTCAATCGCCCATATTATAGAAAGCAAAATAATACTGAGCATGTAAATAACAAACAGGCTGAGATTTACAATCACTTTTCTTCGGTTGAATTCTATTGATTTTAAAATGGTATAATCGTGAATAGCTTTCTTGGCAAAGAAAATTCCCAAACCAGCAAATAATATGATGGCTAAAGAAAACAATAGCTTTAATTGTAAGGTGTCCATAAATGAAAATCTAAGTTATTAGCCAATAGTGATTAGTAAATCAAATTTAATCGTAAATTTAATAGATTGATCAAAAATGTTAGTATATGCGCTCAATAATTCTATTTTTTTTCCTTGCTTCGGCATTTCAGTTTGTACATTCCCAAACTAGTGAAGTAAATGTGTTTTGTAATCTAGCTCACGAAGTAGGAACCATTTCTGAATTCGATAGAAAGAAATACATAAACCTTCATGCCTCATTAACATCAGGAGATTGGACTGGAGAGGAAGATAAAATGGAATATTTGTTCAACGATCTCGATGTTTATTTAGGTAGAGACAATGGATTTATGGGGTGGTACATGAATCAATCTAGCGAAGATACCCGCAGGCCAGGATTTGTAAGTCCCAGTTATATGCGGAATCGCGGGCAGTTTGTTCGTGAAACGGTTTATGGTTTAAATTTAAGCGATCGGCACAAATACGAAAATAAAGCCGATGTGATGATAGGTGGACAAGAAAATCCCTTTTGGCCAGGAACTACTACGAATCCGTGTTGTGCAGAAACCGCTTGGGAAATTTCAAGTGCGGAAACTATAGGAGATTATATGGGACGATTTTTAGATCGATTTTACAGAAATACGGGTGAACCGAGCACAAAAGGATTGCCCAAACCTCGTTTTTTGGAAGTGATTAACGAGCCCTTGTATGGACTGGTAACCAATGGAGATCATACACCTTTGGAAGTTTTTCAATTTCACAATGATGTGGCAGAAGCTATAAGACAGCATGATGATGAAGTTTTGATAGGAGGATATACTGCGGCTTTTCCTTATTTTGATGTCGATAATTTTCAAACTTGGGAAAATGAAATGAAGTTATTCATTGATACTTAGGGTACTTCTATGGATTATTTTTCGCTGCATTACTACGATTTTAATAAACATCATTTTGATAATGGTAGGCGGTTTGACGGCCCCATAAACTACAAAGGAAGCCGTTTAGAAGCTAGTTTGGATATGGTTGAACATTACAGCCAACTTACACTCGGTGTAGTAAAGCCATTATTAATTTCGGAATACGGTGGTAGAGATCATTCTAACGAATGGAAACCTTGGTCACCCGATCGTGATTGGTCGTTTATGAAATCATATAGTCCACTGATGATGCAATTCATGAAACGTCCTGATAGAATGTTAAAAACCATTCCGTTTATTGTAAACAAAGCAGAATGGGGCCGAAGAAGCAACGGTGTACCCTATGCTCCTAGGTTAATGCGACAAGCTTTTGAAGCCTCAGGCGAAACGGGTGATCATTGGGTGTTTTCAGGATTAGTGAAATTTTATGAGCTATGGGCTGATGTAAAAGGCAAACGAGTACATACTAATACAAATAACAATCAAATTCTAACAGATGCGTATGTTGATGCTAATAAAATGCATTTAATCTTAAGCAATTTGAATTTTCAGGAAGAAATTGTAGCAATTGATTTGAAAGGTATAGGTTCTTCTAATCAAATTGCTACCATATCAGCAAAGCACCTTTTTGGAGGAGATCAAGGCGAACCTGTGTTACAAACTTCAGCATTAGATATTCATACTAATTTTGAATTTACTTTGAAATCAGAAGCTACCGTCATTATAGAAATAGCTTTTGATGATTCAGTAGTTATAGATGAAATTTTGCGAGAAAGTCTTCATTATGCAAGTACTTATAAACAAGAAATTCTAGCAAATGCCCCTATATCTTTTTCGTTTGAAAATGTGATAATTTCAGAAAATACTAGCGGTATTTTACGTTTAGGAATAGGGCGAGGGCATGATAAAAGCTTATTTCCAGAAGTGTCAATTAATGGAACGACTTTAGAAATACCTACAAATTATAGTGGCGATGCCCAAGTTTTACGAGAAGGCTTTTTTGGTTTGCTAGAAATACCAATACCCGATAATATAGTAGCAGCAACCAATGAAGTAGAAATCATTTTTCCTGATGCGGGTGGATTCGTAAGTAGTGCTGTGATTCAAATGTTTAATTCATCGATAAATACAAATGAGCTCTCTAATGAAGCGTTTGATCAGCCACTGAGTCAATATAATATCTTTCCCAATCCTGTAAGAGAAGGGAAATTAAATATTAATGCAGCATCAGAAATGGCTCTGCATATATATGATTTACAAGGAAAATTACTACGCTCTGAAAAATTAATTTCTGGAGAAAACACGATCGATGTAAGTCGTATAACAACGGGTATCTATTTTGTAGAAACGAAGACTAACAAAGGTTCAACTATCTATAAATGGTTAATTGAATAACTTGTTAGATGGTGGTTTTTACCACGAAACTAACCTCAGTGATTTAAAAACGCTAAGCATCAGGATTTATAATTTTATCGATTGCAGTGGCTAAATACATATGGGCTCCTGCAGAATTTTTGTTGAGTACATTGGTCATTAAACAGACAATATATTTTTTTCCATTTTCATGCTCAACGATAATTACGGAATTCATGTAATTGTAAACATTTCCGGCATAAGCAGCACAATCAGGATTTTTTTCTCGATCACATTTGTAAAGACTTCCCGACTTAAAATATACCGCAGCATCATCTAAGCGCGATGAATGTGCATAGCGGATACGTCGATCAGTCAAATACAAAAGGCGTTTCATTTCTAAGCTAGATTTTTGATCAACCACATTTCCTTGTTCTAACTGAACTAAAAATTTCATTAAGCCTAAAGGAGTACCAATGCTTCCCCCTTTATCACCTACATAGCGATTAGCCGCCCCTGTAAAAAAACTTCCTAAACGCCATTCATCAGTAGATATTCCCAATTTTCTAAGGGGTAAGTTTACCACATCGTTTGCTAAATTGGTAAGCGAATCTCTTGGGGTATCTTTAAACCAAGCTTCTGCTTCGTCTTCAGTCAAATATTCATAATTTTCCTTAAAAGCAGCCATTAATAAAGCTTCACGCCAAACCACACTAGCAGCCCCGTTATTACTTACGGAAACCATATGGTCAGCCCATTCGTACAGTGAAAATTCATCGTTAGCTGTTACCCTACGTTTCGTTAAGCGATCAGCATCTATATCGTAAATAGGAATGGTGTGGTGATCCCCTGTACCCCAATATCTAGCCGATACACGTTTGTTTTTTAGAAGTCTTGTTCTAGCCTCCCATGAATCGGGACAAATTTCAGCGAGTTGTGTAAATAATGCTGTTAAAACAGCGATTTTACCCACACTTCCAGGTTGATAACCAGAGGTTTCTCGATAAGCTGCATATCGTAAACTATCGGGATTGGTAATGTCCAAAACGGTAGCCGAATACCCTGATCCTGGTAAAATACGCTGTATCTCTCGATCGAATTGTGCATCAGTGGTTAATAGAACATTTAGACTATCATTTTTTCTTGAAATTAAATTCAATTTAATATCAGCAAGATTTTTATAAGCACCAGCGGGAATTCGATTGTAGTCAATACTATCACGCACAATTTTTTGTAAATGTGCCAAACGAACTATACCTGTTGATTGATAACCGTCAATAGGGTACTTAACAACAAATGATAATGAAACTACGGCACCTATGAGTAACGTTATTTTTAAAAGAGTTTTCATAAGATTATAGTTTTTCAGTAGTTAAAATGGTTTGATTCTCATTAATTTTTGGGCTAATCGATTGTAAATAGCCCGAACTTGTAGCTTGTTTATTTTCTACAAAAGGTCGAATTTGAAATAGCCACAGTTTATCATTTTCAAAACCTAATTCCACATCGAAAGCTCCATTGTATTCTTTTTTACTTTTGCCCATATTAGTAGCACGAATGCTGGAAACAATGCTACGAATACCCTGCTTATTATTTTCGTTTAAAATGGGCGCCTCAAAAGTGGTATAATGTGTTTTAGTGCCCCCAGTTTTAGGAAGTCTTAGAAATTCATTTTGTCGAGCGGGAGCTAAAAGAAAGCTGTTATTTTGCGTTATCAACCAAGTTTCTGCTAATTGACCGTCTACCGCGCCTCCAGCCCCACGGCTAAATGCAGCTGTAATATCATTCTCTTTTCCTACATTTATTCCTTTAGTGATCAAAACGCCTGAGTGTGTAACATCGACACTAGGGATAATCAAAATTGATGGATATACATTTTCAGGATTGGTAAGATAACTTTGTCTCCATTTGAAACTACGCTCGGTAAATGGTGAAGCCCAAACTCGTTTAATGCCTTGTAATATTTGTATTTCTTCGACAACATTAAAAAGCGTTAAGTTTAAACCAGCCCCAGTAAATTCTTTAAGATCTTCCATATTGGTATCACTTCTTAAGAATACAGGAGTTTGACCTAAGGGTTTTCCAAATACCTCTTTAAATTGTGACTGAATTTGCTTGATGAACTCTGGTTTTAAAGGCATTCTTAAAATAGCGGTTTCCAACAATTTTAATTGGCTTAACACCTGAGCTTCAATTTTTGTGGCCGCTACGCCTTGCGAAGTTTGAAGTTCAGCATTTTCGAAGGTAGCTTTTACAAATTCCCAAAAACTACCGTTGGTATTTGGCATAGGTTGATTCATGTGTGATTTAAAAATTCCAAACGGAATCACTAAGCCTTCCACTACATTATCAGGAAACATATTTTTTAAAGCACCTAAATTTGCTGCTTTAGGTCCACATAATTTTCCAGAATCTTTTTCGGAAAGATTACGCATGTTCAAAATATCCGTTACATCTAATCGAATGTTTTCAGTAGCTACCTCAATTTTTTGCTGAGAACGCTGATTTTTTGAAAATAGCCCCTTTTCGATATCAGATAATTGTGTAGCTTCTTTTAAAATTACAGTTCCTGATGGGGATACTGCAAAAAACACTTGTTTACCTTGATAAGTCAAAAGTGATTCTAGATTGCTGTCAGACAAAGTAGCATTAGGAATCCCAAGATTTCTAGCTAGTAGCTGTACATGTGAAACTAGATTTCCTTCAGAAACGGTTAAAATTCCTGCTACGGGTTTTAAATCAGATGGAGGTGTACTAAATACGTAAATTTTACTAGGGTCAATCGTCATATTTTCGGTAGCCTCTTTAATAACCACAAGCTCTCCCATGGCATATCCAGGATTCAAGCCTTTAAAACTGCCTTGATTTTCTACCTGAAAAACTTGATTACTTAAATTTATTTTTTGTGCTAAATAATCAGATAGTTTACTTACGGATTCTCCTAATGGTAAAGCCACCGATGTACGAATACGATCATCTATGAAACCAGCCGCTTTTGGCTCGAATGTAGTGTAGTTTGGAACTACTGGATTATAGACAGCTTTAACTTTAGCAGCACTCCATTCTACGATGCTTTGCGATAATCTTAAAAAATTACGCAGCTCCTCAATAGAAATTTTTTCTCGACTAGTAATATTTTTAAGTTGCGTATCTATAGCATTCCATTCCCAAGTTTCAATGAGTCCAGTGCCTGCCGCTGCTTTACTTAATATATATGTTTTATGAATAAGCTGATTCAAATTATCGGTAGCGCTTTCTTGATTATTTCTTAATAGCATTCCTTCTAAATCATTCGAAAAATCTAACAAAAGCAAGCGATCTTTCGAACTTTGAATAGCTGTAATTTGTGTACGTATATCACATAACAAAACCGCAATTTGTTCGGCTAATTTATTTGGAGCATCTACAGTAGCAGACGTATTTAAAAATGCTTGAATTTTAGCACTTAAATCTGCATCGCTACGTAGTTGTTTCATTTTGTTAGCCATGCCCTTAAAATCGATAGGTGCATAGTACGTATACATAGCATCTTCAAGAGAATTCAGTTTCTTTATAATATCAGTAGAAAGCGTTTTTTTATTTTCTGTAAGAAATGAATTTACTAGTTGAATATCGTTGCGATCAGGGCGGCCATGAATTTTAATTCGGATATCCATGAAAGAAGGTACTTCTTCAGCAATAAGCTTTGAATCACTACGAATTAATTGTGCCAAATTAGTGTCACCGTCGTGTGGAATATCGCGAAGTGATTGACGTATAAGGTAATAATATTTTTCTAGTATAGCATCTTTACTTAATAGTTGATGATAGAATTCGATTCCCCAAGCTTCTTCATCTTCCGACTGAATAGCGCCGCGATAATACCTTGATCTTCTTGTAATCCATCCATCATCTACACTAGCCAGATATTTACTAAGTTGGTATTGTTTTAAACGACTTTGTTGGTGATTGGCGTCCCAAAAATCAGTCTTATCGGTAAAGGCCAATATATCACCAAAAAATATATGATGTTTATCGCCAATAGTTACAATTTCGTCCTTGTAACTAGCGTGTTGTATACCACCTCCTATAGAATCAGGACAAGGGTCTCTGGGCTCACGAACCGAACCGTCTTTACAAAACCATCGAATCCTTTTATAAGGTCCTCTTGGGTCTTTTTTTAAGTTTGAAATTTGTGTTTTTAAATAATCTATGGGTAATTTTTGATCATGTTGTGCATAATTTAAAAAGTAACAAAGACCAAAAAACAAAGTTATATAGATAGAATTTCGCATAAAGTTTATACCAGTAAATAGAATGCAATACTATTTGAATTTAACGGTTAATTCGTGCTTTTTCGAAAGAATAATTGACGCATACGGGTGGCTGATTAGCGAGATCAAAATTAAAATGATAACTTTAATAATGGTTTGATTTTTGACATTTAGTATTTCCAATGCAACAAGATAAATTACTAACGATTAGTAATTTTTAGTAGTAGAAATGATATTCTATATTGTTAGTCATTGTTGCAATTTTAATTTTTCTACTAAAACCAATTCTAAAACATTTTTTATGACATTTAAAAAAGCAAGTCTTTTTATATTAGTACAACTATTAATTAACTGCTGTTTTTCGCAGGAAATACTAAAGTCAACAGTATTGCCTGTAGCGCATGAATCGGAAGTGCCTCCACTAAAAATGTTGGAAGACGATGCGTTAAATGCCCTTTTGTTTAAAGAACTTACCAAAAAACCACATTGGAAATCAATGATTGCAAGCAATCATATGTCTGTAGGCATTATAGATTTAAACGATATCAATAACATTAAATATGCGGGTATCAATGACAATTTTATGATGTATAGTGCTAGTCTGCCTAAAATAGCCATATTGTTAGCGGCGATGGACGCCTTAGAAAAAGGAGAGTTGAAAGAAACTCCTGAGGTAATAAATGATATGCGCCTAATGATTAGTAAGTCCAATAATCAGGCTTCTACCCGAATGATTGATCGATTAGGCTATTTAAAAATTGAAACGGTATTACGAAGTAAACAATATGAATTTTACGATGAATCAACTGGTGGTGGTTTATGGGTTGGAAAGCGTTATGCCGCTGGAGGAAAAAGGCACCCAGAGCCTATGAAAGGGCTTAGCCATGCAGCCACGACTATGCAGGTGTGTAGCTTTTATTATCAATTGGTAATGGGGAATTTAGTTTCGCCCGAACGATCAAAACAAATGTTAGATATCATGAAAGATCCTGCGTTGCATCATAAGTTTGTAAACACCTTAGAAAAAATTGCTCCTAGAGCGAAATTATACCGAAAATCAGGTTCGTGGAAAAACTTTCATTCTGATTCTATTTTGGTTTGGGGCCCTCAACGACGTTATGTTGCCGTAGCTTTGATCGACGATATTTATGGAGAACAAATTATTAGAGATTTGATAAAACCTATTGAAAAAGTCATGAAGGCATCTAGAGTAATGTAGTATGGTAAAAAAATTAATCAAAAAAGCATTTAATATAAGAGATGGTGAGTTAGCTGTCTCTTTTTTAATGCAGTTATATATATTTATAGTAATTACGGTTTTGCTAATTATTAAGCCAACCGTAAATGCTTTATTTCTATCGCAGTTAGGTGCCGATCAGTTACCTTACGCATATATTATTATAGCACTAATTGCGGTTTTAACTTCTTATTTTTATAATAGAGCTACAGCACATTTCTCCTTAAAAAAAGTAATCAATGTTTCTTTACTCTTTTTCTCTTTTAGCTTTAGTTTACTGGCACTTTTTTTAAAGTTAGCATTAGTCAGTGGTGCTGCGTTATATGTTTTTTATGTATTTGTTGCCCTTTTTGGAGTATTGGCAACCTCGCAGTTTTGGGTGCTAGCTAATTTAGTATTTGATGCTCGAGAAGCAAAAAGACTTTTCGGTTTCATCGGGGCAGGCGCTATTACAGGGGGTATTTTCGGCGGTTACCTTACAACACTTTTAGCGCGAAGTATTGGAAATGATAATGTAATATTGCTAGCGGCAATATTAATGTTACTTTGTATTCCCATTGTGTTCAAGATTTGGCAAATGCGAATCAAAAAAATGAATATTTATGTGCGAAAGCAACGTAATGCTGAGGACATAAAATTCAATTCTTCCTTCAAGCTCATAAAAAGTTCACGTCATTTAACCTATATGGCTTTTATATTTGGGGTAAGTGTAATTATCGCCAAATTGGTCGATTATCAATTTAGTGACTTTGCCCATACAGCCATAAAAAATTCTGATGATTTGGCTTCATTTTTCGGGTTTTGGTTTTCTACCTTCAATGTTATAGCACTTTGTATTCAGTTATTCTTCACCAACAAAATTTTACATTATTTAGGAGTAGCAAGCTCCCTGTTAATTTTACCATTAAGTATAGCTATCGGTTGTCTGTTGTTTTTAACATTTCCTGAGCTTTGGGTACTGGTATTTTTGAAGGGTGTTGATGGAAGTTTTAAACAATCCATAAATAAAGCTTCTTTTGAATTATCTATATTGCCTATCGCTTCTTCCGTAAGAAACCAAGCAAAGTCTTATATCGATGTGGTGGTTGATAGTATAGCAACAGGAATTTCAGGTTTTATTTTGATTTTTATTATTAAGAAATTGGACTTAAGTTCTTCTTATGTTACGGTAATTGTTATTCTATTTTTATTCCTCTGGTTAGTGTTAATTTATAAGCTACGGGAAGCCTACTTTAATTCGTTTCGAACCAATTTGAAACAACTTCTTTCGGATGATAACAGCCATGAAAAGCCACTTCAAAAAGAAACTACAATAAAGTCGGCTTATCGCATTTTAAACTCAGGTAATGAATTAGAAATTTTAGCTCTTTTAGATAGAATAGATCAATTAAAATTAACGCCCTTAAAAGAAAGTATCGTCAATTTGTTAGATCACCCTTCAGATAAAGTGGTAACAGCGTCTATTCAACAATTATTTAAGTATGATAAAGGAACGGCATCCGCTAAAGTAGAAAGTTTACTAAAAAGAGAAAACACTAAAATTGTAAATGCTGCTATGCATTACCTAATTGATCACACCTATGTGTCAGATGAGGTAATATTCGATGAATACCTAAACGATAGCAATCCGAAAATTGCTTATGCAGCATTGCAATCCTTAGCAGAAGTTTCTCGAAACAATAATAGAATAGGAGAAAAGTATCGATTGAATGATCGAATTTCTTCTGAAATTGCACGATTAAAATTATCTGAAAATAGTCATTTAGAGAAAGAAATTTCTGCACTATTAATGAGTATCGGTTTAGCGAGAATAGAAACATTTTACAGCTTTATTTCAACACATTTGCAGAATACCAATATCCGTATAAAAAAGAAAGCTATTCTTGCTGCAGGAATGACCTCAAATGAGTTCTATATTGAAAAATTGATAGCATTTTTACCAAACAAAGTATTTCGTAATGCGAGTATCAAAGCCTTAAAGTTTTACGGCCCACAAATTGCAAAAACTATCCTACAATTCGACACTTTCGAAATATTAAGCAATCAAGAACGAAAATACTTGCCGCGAGTGGTAGAGGCGTTTCGAAATAAAAATTCAATTAAAATTTTGCTGCGGCTAGCGAAAAGTAAAGATATTGCTATCCGTTCAGAAGCGGTAAAATCACTATTAAAGTTAACGTCTAAAAACACCAATTTAGGTGTTGATGCTAATATCGTGAATCGCCTTATTTTGCAAGAAAATAAGTATTATAAAAATTCTATTTACGGGGTATCATTTCTTAAAGATTTGATAAGTAATGAAGGAGGCTTAAAGAAACTAGAAGCCGCTCACAATGATAACATAATCGAATTACAAATTGCTAGGCAAGATTTGCAAGAGTTAATTAGTAGTCAAGCACAATCAAATTTAAAGCAAATATTCAGACTACTTCGATTTACACATAATAAATCGGATATCGATGTAGCTTACAGTGGGTTGTTCAATAAAACGCAAGAAGCTAAAATTAATGCTATTGAGTTTCTCGATAATATTTTGAACTTGCGCTTAAAAACAAATATTTTACCCTTAATAGAATATCAATTTGCGGATAGTGATACAAAAAAACAGCAGGTATTGAATCCTGTTTTTAGTAGCGAAAAACAATTGATTAATACGCTTGTTTTACGAAGAGGGAAAAGGGTGAAAATGGCTTGTATCAATTTAATGATGCAATCGCAAGATATTAGCTATATACCCCTACTTCGTAGCTTGCAAAAACATAAAAATGATGAGGTTAGTGCATTTGCTTTAAAAGCAATTACAGCATTAGAGGCTACTCTGGTAAATGTTTAAAACCATTTCATCTTTCCCGTACATTTGAAAAGGAATTGGTATAGCGATTATTGTTTTTCACTTAAATACTTCCAGTATCGTTTTGGTACGTGGCGTTCGTGTAATTTTTTATTTTTTCGAGAAGCTATATTTACACTATTGAAATAATCTTTCCATAAATTTTCAAAGGCTACTTCTTCTTCCGTAAAAAAATCGGTAGATGTAATACTGGTGTTAAAGTTTTCGGGGAGTGTTAATTGAATGTCCTCAACAAACTCTAAGTTATAATGCAGCCCGTAGTTTCTTTCTAAATCATATATAATCCATCGTTGGTCAGCATAACGTTTTTCAAAATGTTTTGATATCAACGGCAATACGTTAAAATCGGGAGTAATATTGGCAAAATAGATACCATCAGTAGTCAATTTAAATCGAACAAAAGCTTCCATACGGTGCTTTTCTCGTCCTACCATTTTAGCAATTTGTGCAATTTTAAGTACAGACGGGTTAGAATAATTTTTAAACACAGGGGTTTCTGATTCAAAAATATATTTAATACAATCCAACAATAAATTTTCAACACCTCTTTTTTCGCTCAAAAAAGCATAATATAGCTGATATACATTTTTACCTGCATTTTTTTTACGTAGCCCTTTCCAAACACGATCTGCTTTATGAGTTTCTGTAATTACGATTTCTTTAGTAGCAAATAATTCTGGAGGTTGATTGTGTTCGGGATAAATAGTGACGTTTGTTAACTTTCTTTCAAAAACTAAAAAAATAGCAGATAAAAATCCTTCGAAACTACCATCATATACCAATTGTGTAGCTTCCATTAATCGAATAGACTTAGTTGGTTAGAAAGCGTAGTTTGGTATTTGCTTTTTCCCTTTTGAAGAATTAATCCTTTAATATTTTCAGCAGTTAAATCACGTCGTTCAAATTCTTGGCTATGACATGTAATAAAATATCTAGCCCTGTTTAATGTAATTCCAATTTTCTTCAAGTGTTCCCAATTCAATTTTCGGTAGCGGCGCGCATGTATTATTTTATGAACTGATTGCATGCCCACACCAGGAATTCTAGCCAACATTCGTTTGTCAGCCGTATTAATATCGATGGGGAATTCGTGTAGGTTTCTTAATGCCCAGCTTAATTTTGGGTCAATATCCAAATCTAAGTGTTGATGCTGGGTGTTTAGAATTTCGTTGACATGAAAACCATAAAAGCGCATTAACCAATCGGTTTGGTACAATCGATTTTCACGAAGCATGGGTACCTCACTTCCAATTTTAGGAAGTCGATTATCGTAGCTAATAGGTACGTAGCCCGAATAATACACCCTTTTTAAATGATATTTTTTGTAGAAGTGATTTGAAGTTTGCATGATTTGAAAATCACTTTCGCCTGAAGCTCCAATAATCATTTGCGTGCTTTGTCCTGCTGGGGCATAAATTGGGGTGCTTTTAATGATTTTCTTCTCCGATTGATATTGAATAATTTCATTTTTCACCTTATTCATGGGTTGAATAAAATCATCGAAATTTTTATCGGGTGCTAATTTTTTCAATCCTGATTTCGAGGGGATTTCAATATTTACGCTTAATCGATCTGCATATAAACCTGCTTCTCGCATCAACTCGTCCGAAGCACCAGGAATCGATTTTAAATGAATATAACCATTAAAATTTTCTTCGTTTCGCAACTTTTTGGCAACGGCCACTAAACGCTCCATCGTGTAATCGGCATTTTTGAAAATACCAGAACTTAAGAAAAGTCCTTCAATGTAATTTCTCCGGTAAAATTGAATGGTTAGGTCGACCACTTCTTGAACTTTGAACGCCGCCCTTTTAATATCATTACTTTTCCGAGTAACACAATAGGCACAGTCGTATATGCAGTGATTGGTTAGTAGTATTTTCAACAAAGAAACACAGCGTCCATCTTCGGTATACGAATGGCAAATTCCCATACCTGTAGCATTACCCAAGCCTTTATTTTTATTATTGCGCTTACTGCCACTTGATGAACAAGAAACATCGTATTTAGCAGCATCAGCTAAAATTTTTAGTTTTTCTTGTACACGTTCAAATGACATCGGCATTATTTAAAAGTTCTTTTCTTAGAATGCGTTGTGCATCAATAGAGTCTTTTTGTCGAATTAAGAATGGCGTTAGTTCTTCTTCATGACGAATACAAATTTCAGTTGAGATAAACCCGTAGCCTTGATACACACCATTTTCAATACGAACAAATGCGACTTCATCTTCATACCTACCTGGTTTTTTTATCGTGTTATTTTGAGTGCTTTCAGCTATAGTATTGCAGGCTTTTTTTACACGAGTATTGTAAAGGGCAATGCTTTCTTTTTTGCTACAAATCCCTTTACAGGATTTAATTTTATAGTGATTGCATTGGGCAATAGTTTCTTGAAGGTTACAGTATTTAGGACAAAGTTCGTAAATAGCACAAATTTTTTCTAAATACAACACCGCATCTCGTTGACTATAAAAAACCTGAATAGGACTAGGGCAAAGTCGGGTGGTATTTACCGCAAAATGTATAATTCCTTGTCTATCTGTATAAGTAAAAATTCCGTATGATTTTGGTAATCTCTTCGAAGCGACATTGTATTTGGGGAAGTGTTGCTTAATAGCAGCGTCTTCCATTAATAGGGCAATTAATTCACTACCAGAAAGCTCAAAATCGATATGAGCAGTTTCCCTACACAAATCTAATTCTTTAGGTTTTTTGCTGTAGAAATGGCTCAGGACTCTTTTTTTCAAATTGATCGCTTTTCCAACATAAATGATTGTTCCTTTTTTATTTCTGAAATAATAAATTCCGTTGGCTTCAGGGATTCCATTAAAGACATCATCTGGTAAATGTGCTGGCAAGGTAGCTTGTCGACTGTTGGCTTTTAAAAATTTATCAAAAATTGAATTAGCGTTTTCTTGTTTTAATAGCAGCTCAAATAATTTTACGGTAGCTTCAGCATCACCTCGAGCGCGGTGTCGATCGGTCAAAGGAATACTAAGGTCATTACATAATTTTCCTAAGCTATATGATCGATGATTGGGTAGCAACGTTCTAGAAAGACGAACGGTACATAGTTTTTTTCTTCGGAAAGTCATTTTAATTCTATTGAACTCTCCTTTAATAACATTGTAGTCAAAGTTTACGCTATGTGCTACGAAAATACAGCCCTCTGTTATTTGTTGTATGTCGCTAGCAATTTCTGCAAAAGTTGGGGCGTTAACCACCATACTATCGTCAATACCCGTAAGTGCTGTAATATAATCAGGAATTTCAGTTTCAGGATTTACTAAAGAAGTAAATTCATCAACAATCGAGTTTCCATCATATTTAAAAATTGAAATTTCTGTAATTCGATTTGTCTTCCCCGTCGTTTCTACATCAATAATCGTATACATACTATAAGTGTTTTTTCAAAGCTTTTAGTTCTATGCCGAGTTCATTAAAGAGGTTTAAAATACTACTGATTTGCAATTCATCTTCGCGGTATTCTTGGGTATTAATACAGCAAGTGAATTCCCATAATTCGATGATTTCATCAATAGGTACTTCGTAAGGTTCGTAGCTTTTGTTGTCAGAAACTAATAGTAAGTTTCCCTTTTCAGTTATACGATCGTAAACCCTTTTGTATACCATCCCATCATTAAGGGTGAGCAGTACATAAGTTCTTCCGTCAATAATATCAGTGCGACTTTCCACAAACCTACCGATCACAAAAGCGCCATCTTTCATCGGTAACATAGAATCTCCTTTGATAGGAAAAGCACGGTGTTTCCCCGTAGGTAAAAAAGGTAGTTTTATATGTTGTAATTGTTCAATATATTCTGGGTCATCATATCCACTAAGATATCCTGCGGAAGCTTTTACAGGTACGAGTTCAATCAAATTATCATTATCGCTATCAATAGCTACAGGAAATAAAATTCGATTATTAGCAATTTTAAGAAGCGAATGATCGCCAGTTTTACAGAGGTCAGTCCGTATGAGAACATCAACAGGAATCTCAAAATAATCAGCTAATTTAATTAGCATGCCAATGGAGGGTGCTGATCTGTTTTCTTCGTACGATCCAATACGAGACCTAGGGACTTCAATAATTTTGGCTAAAGCTTCTTGCGAAAGCTTATTAGAAAGTCTTAGGTGCTTAATATTTGTTGCTACTACATTCATTACACTACAAATATAAGCATATAATGCTGAAAATTTAAGCAATTATTGGGTTAAGCTGAAAAGTTGTGGAGTGTTAAATATTACTT
>JAHDEF010000187.1 GCA_020628975.1 Aquimarina sp.
CCTTTTCGGTTGGTGGTATTCTTTCCAAAGAAATTCCTGAATTTAAAGGCCTATACGTCAAATTATTTGCGCCTAAACTATTATAAAATTGATTTCTACTCAATTGAGCTAAATCTAACCTATAAAAATCTTCTATATATTCTTTAAGAAAGTAGAACGGTAAATCACTGTATTTATATTCTTTTCTTTTTCTCAATTCACTATGAATTACTTCTTGAAAAATAGAATCCGGATAATCTTCTCGCAAATACATTTCATTTGCTACTTTAATCGTATACCAGTCCTTTTCTGTTTTTGAATAATATTTTTTTAAAGGCTTATAACTAACCGAATCTAAAGTTTTTAGATAAAAAGGAATCCATGATTTAAGTCTTGCTTGATGTGATAAAGCGTCAACAATACGTATAGTGTCTTTATCTGTTTCTTTTAGTTCAGGTAACATATCAACTAACTTATCCGTCAAACGAAATTGACCAATATCATATAGTTTCATTGTTAGCGGGAGTGTTGCTAAAATTTTAGTTAAGGAAGCTAAATCATATAGATCATCTTCTTTTACCTTTCGTTGTCTTTGATAAGTATGATAGCCATATTGTTTGTTATAAATAACGTTACCATTTCGAGCAATCAATAATTGCACACCTGGAGTCATTTTTTCTGCTATGGCATGGTTTACTAAAGAATCAATTCTCTTTAATTTGTTTGAATTTACACCTTCCTGCTCAGGGAGTCTATACCCTAAACGTTGTTTTTTATTCAAAAAAAAACCATCACCTGAATTAAAATTAGGGGCAATACTTACAGGCAATATTCCTTTAGCGGGTAGTCCTCCAAAAATTATTTGCGCGGCTTTTTCTTGAAAAATTCTATGATTTTGATACCCAACAATAACTGTATTTGCCGTTTTTAAAGCCTCTAAATTATTTAGTGCGTAAGGTTTAGTAAAACTCACCAAAATGGTGTTGTAGCGTTGTGAAATAGTGTTTACCAAATTGACTTCGTTGGTAGATAGTTTGTACTTCTTCCAAGGTGATGTATTTGAAGCATGATGTCCAATAATAATTTGGTTATAGTAAGCCAATTTATTGATATCTTCAACAGAATTAATGGTTACTTTTTCAATATTTCCATAACGTTTCAGTTGATTATAAAACGCTGAACCACTATCTTCTCCAAAAGCCACATAAGCAATACTTCGTAATTCTAAATGTTGAATCGGAATAGTATTTTGCTCGTTTTTCAAAAGCGTTATAGCATTTTCAGCTAATTCAGCGGTAAGCAATTCATTTTCAAAATCATTTAAATCCGCAACTAAACCGCCAATTTGTATAGGTTTATAAAACGCTAAGCCTGCTTTATATTTTGCTTTAAGAACTTTTTTAACAGAATGTGCTAATCGCGCTTCTGAAATTTTTCCATTAGCCACTTTTGCTTCAATTTTTTGTATAGCTTTTGGAATATCTTCTGAAATCAAAAGAATATCATTTCCTGCTTCAAAAGCCGCTAGATCTATATCGCCTGGTTCATCAAAGTTTGCTGCCCCTTTCATATTTAAAGCATCTGTAAATACTAGGCCTTTAAATTTAAGATCATTGATTAATAGGTCAGTGACTACTTGTGGCGAGAGTGATGAGGGTAAGCCTTTCTTTTTTATTAAACTAGGAATATTTAAATGCGCAATCATTACACTTGACACGCCTTTGTCGATCAATTTTTCAAAAGGATATAATTCTATTTGCTTAATACGCTCAGCTTCAAAACCAATACTCGGTAAGGTTTTATGCGAATCTTTATCGGTGTCCCCGTGCCCAGGAAAATGTTTGGCATTGGTTAAAATTCCTTGTTCATGCATACCTTGCATTAAGGCAGTCGATAATTCAGCTACTTTAATTTTAGTTTGCCCAAAAGAACGGTTACCAATAATGGGGTTTTTAGGGTTGGTATTAATGTCAACTACTGGAGCAAAATTAAGATGTACCCCTAACCTTTTACAATGTTTCCCTATTAAATTGCCTGTTTTTTGAACTAAGGATTTATCTTTAATAGCTCCCAAAGTCATGTTCCAAGGAAAAGCATAGGTAGAATCTAAACGCATAGCTAAACCCCATTCGGCATCCATAGCGATAAGAAGTGGTGTTTTAGCTACTTTTTGTAAGCGATTACACATTTCCGCTTGTCGTACAGGTCCACCTTTGGAAAAAATAATTCCTCCTATGTGCTGTTGCTCAATAAGTTTTTTTATGCGAGTTTCTTCCGCTTTTCCTTTACTAGAAAAAGCGTCGACCATAAATAACTGACCTACACGCTGAGAATTCGTTAAAGACTGATAAACACTGTCAACCCATTTTTGTTGTGCTTGAACATCGCTAGTGAGTAACGGATCGTTTTGAGCAAAACCCAGGTTTATAAAAACTAAGGTTATTAGTACGCTATATAGTTTCTTCAAATTCAATTACTTTAAAAATCGAGCGTGCCAGCTATCTTTCATTGGAATTTCCCAATCTTGATCGTATTCTTCTTTTGTGTTGACTAAGTTATTGAAAACTATAGTATTTTCAGAAACTGATTTTGCTTTTACCATTTTTCTGAAATCTAAAAGATTTTTATAGGCTACAAATTCTCCGTTTTTGAATGATACATTCATTTTATCCATTAAATTAACTTGGTATTCTTTTTCCAATTGCTGAAAGAAATGTACCGAAGCATCAATAGAGCAACCGCTAGCCATATTAAATGCATTATCTACAGCTATAATAATAAATCGGTTATATTTTATTTCGTATCCTGCTTTTAGTGCCGCACCGTGAGCAGCCCATTGTTGTATAAATTCATCTAACTTACGGGTAATTTCCACCAACTCATCCGTGGAAAATGATCGATTTGCTTGATAGATCCATATTTTTGAATCTGAGGGTAATTCTTGAAATGATGTTAACATAATTATGTAGTACAAAGTACTGAATACACAGTACAACGTTATTTTTTGGCGTTGCTGTAGCTAACAAAAAACTAAAGCTACCTTGAAATTAAAATTTTTATTTATAAGAACGTTCCTAGGGATTTACCTTAGCTACTTTTATAAATTTTATGACTTTGTACTTAGTACTATATACCTCGTACTTTTTTTAGAAATTACTCTTTTAAACTTATACCATCGCTTTCAATGGTAATTTTACGCTGTTTGTACAACGTCCCTATAGCTTTTTTGAAATTCTTTTTACTTAACTGTAATAGGTCTTTAATTTCTTCGGGAGATGATTTATCGTGTAAGGGTAAAAATCCGCCTTCCGCTTCTAAGGTTTTCAAGATCATTGCTGCATTAGGTTCAATACCTCGATAGCCGTGCTTTTGTAGTGTGATGTCTATTTTATTATCGGCACGCACTTTTTTAACCCAAGCTTGCATACGGTCACCCACTTGTACTTCCTGAAAAATATCATCGAAATACACTAAACCTAAGTGTTTTTGATCTATTATTACATTCCACCCTTTGTCTGAAGGGTGTGACATGATTATTTCTACTTCTTGAAAAGGTTCTAATAAAACTAATTTATTACTTAAAAATTTATTTGTTTTAGAGGAAGCTACTAAGCGTTCACTTTTATCATCAACGTAAACATACACCAAATAGCTTAAGCCTTTTCGCATTTTATTCACTTGCTCTTTAAAAGGAACAAATAAATGTTTTTCTAAACCCCAGTCTAAAAATGCTCCAATTTCAGAAGTTGCAGCACACTTTAAATAAGCGAAAGAATTAGCGGTTACAAAAGGTTTTATA
>JAHDEF010000188.1 GCA_020628975.1 Aquimarina sp.
CGTATTATATAAAAAGCTTCCGTTTTCTTAAAAACGGAAGCTTTTTATATAAGTAGAAAGGGAAGTTGTAATTAACCGTTTCCCATCATTTTATTCTTTAAATCTGTATTAACGGGATCGTCACCAAGCCAAATTTTAAACAATGCAAATTTAAAATCCTGACCTTCTATAATACCGTACAAATCATTGTTATAGTAACAATGTATACCCTTGTCTTTAATATACACTAACTCTAGCAAATCTCCTTTGTTGATTGGTTTAGCATAGTATTCACTGATTTTACCAATTCTTTCTTTTAAAGGCATCGTATTACCATCTGTAGCTTTTTCAAAACCTTCTTCGATGGCTTTAATCATCGTTTCACGTTTAATTAATTTAGAGGTAATTTTAATTCTAATAGCCATCGATTCATTTTCAAAAGCAGTAGCGATAGCATCGTTGCTACGATCTTTTAAGTATAATCCTGCAGAATAAAGTTCAATGAACAGCATATTTCTAGTGCCTGCTCCGTTCATTTTTAAATTGTCATCTCCATAATTCACTTCATATTCCATAACGGTTCGACCAACTGGAATTTGAGAAAATGAGATAGAACTTAAAGCAATACTAAGTACTAAGGTTAAAAGTGTTTTCATAAAAATAATAATAAATATTGGGGCTTAATTTATAATTGTAAAGTTACGGTTTTTTTAGTAGATCTTCTTTTAAATCCTCATCTACAGGAGTTTGTGCTAACCAAATGTTGAAAATAGCTTGTTTGAAATCAAGTCCATCAATACTGCCTTTTAAAACGCCATTTTTAGAAATACTGGTTCCTTGATTAGGTAAATAAATAATATCATATATATCATCAACTTCAATGTCACCGTCGATAAATGCGATAAATTTGTCAAGTTTTGGTTGCAATTTTGTTACAGTGGTTTCAGTATTTGTTTTCTCAAAACCATCTTGTACCGCTCCTATTAATTTTCCTGTCGAAATTAAGCTAGAAGTTATATGCAGTCGTATACCCGTAGCAGCATCATTTTTTACAATATTAGCGGCATCTTTACTTTGTTGATTCAAGTATAAACCAGCGGAATAAAGTTTAAACCAAAGCTTTTTTCGTATCCCTGCACCGTTTAAATTTAAAGTTTGTTCTTTAAAATTTAAGGTACTTGGTAAAGTGGCATCACCAATTTTTACTTGAGCATGTGAAACGATACTAGTGGCAATAGCTAAAGTGATTAAAGCAATTAATTTTTTCATAAGTTATTATTTTTAGATGAGCGTTTTAGTTTAGCCAAGGTGGCATTTAATTCATATCCTAACAGTACAAGATTTGAATTGATATAGATGTACAGCATTAGAATTAATAAGGCACCAATAGAACCATAAATTTCATTGTAACGCGAAAAATTATCAATATAAAATCCAAATAAATAGGTAGTAACTAATATAAGGAAAGTTGTTAAAACAGCACCTGATGAAAAAAAGCGACTACCTCGACCTTCTTTAGTTCCAAAATAAAACAATGTTGCTGTAGTGCTTAAAACCATTACTATATAAAAACAAATGCGACCTAACCTTAACCAAAAAATGGTGTCACCTATTAAAATATGTTCATACGTATTCACTAAATACGTAAAATAAAAGGTTACATATATCGTAGCAAACAAGAACAATGCCAAAATAATAGCTACCCCAAATGCTAACCAGTATTGCTTAACCAAGCTATAACTAAATTCATTATGATAAGAATTGTCAAATCCTGAAAAAACAGCATTTATACCATTAGTCATTAAAAAAATGGAAAGTAGAAACGTAGATGATAATAAGCCACCACGCTTATTTTTTACAATATCAGCAATTATACTATCGAAAAACTCAGAAGTTTTTGGGGGTAATATTTCATTAATAAAGTTCAAGAATTCTACTTGAAAATCTTCAATAGGTATGTAGGGAATTAAGTTTAATAAGAATAACAGAAAAGGAAATATCGCTAAAAAAATACTAAATGAAATCCCTGATGCTCTGGTGGAAAAAGCACCGTAAACAATTCCTTTAACGTACATGTAAAGCAGATCATAAAGCGAAAGTCCGTTTAGTCCAGGAATTTTTACCGATTCCAAGCCTAACTTTCCCAATCGAACAATTCGATTTTTTTTTATACGCTCTACAAAGCTACTCATTATACAGCTTTTAAACTTAAATCAAGATTGTAAACCGAATGTGTTAATGCTCCGCTACTTATGTAGTCAACACCGCATTCAGCATATTTTCGAATAGTTGATTCATCAATACCACCGCTTGATTCGGTAAGGCATTGGTCTCCAATTAGTGCTACCGCAGTTCGGGTATCTTCGTAGTTGAAGTTATCTATGAGTATGCGATATACTCCGTCAGATTTTAAAATTTCTTTAATTTCGTCTAAATCTCGAGCTTCAACTATGATTTTTAAATCTCTCCCTGTCTCTTTTAAATAAGCTTTAGTTTTATCAATAGCTTGGGTAATTCCGCCTGCAAAATCAATATGATTATCTTTTAACATGATCATATCATATAAGGCAAATCGATGATTTTCACCACCGCCAATTTTCACTGCCCATTTTTCTAAAGCTCTTGTACCTGGAGTAGTTTTACGGGTGTCTAAAATTTTGGTATGAGTTCCTTCTAATAGCGCAACGAACTTTTTAGTTTTGGTAGCAATGGCACTCATACGTTGCATGGCATTTAAAATTAATCGTTCTGCTTTTAAGATAGATAGCGAACTTCCTGAAATATAAAAAGCAATATCCCCATAAGCAACAGGGGTGCCATCTTTAATTAAAACTTCAATTTCTAAATTGGGGTCAACATATTCACAAACCGACTTTGCAAATTCAACACCAGCCAAAATTCCTTCATCTTTTACTAATAGTTTAGCCTTTCCTTGTGCATCAAAAGGAATACAAGCCAACGAACTATGATCGCCATCTCCCACGTCTTCACGGATGGCATTAGCTATAATTAATTGAATTTCTTTATCAAACTGGGCTTTACTAATCATTTTTGATGGCTATTTTTGTTCTATGCAAATTAACTATAATTTACCATAATGACGATTACTTTGCTTGCCATTGGTAAAACAGATGATGCAAATTTAATTTCCTTAATTGAAAATTATACTAAGCGTTTGGGGTTTTATGTAAAATTCAAGTTAGAAATAATACCCGATATAAAAAACGCTAAAAAACTTAGCGAAAAAGAACAGAAGTCTAAAGAAGGAAGTGTAATATTAGGTAAACTTCAAAAAAGTGACACCTTAGTTTTGTTAGATGAAAACGGAAAGCAATTCGATTCGGTAACTTTTTCAAGCTATTTACAAAAACATATGAATAGCGGTATCAAGAATTTATTCTTTGTAATCGGTGGACCCTATGGATTTAGCGAAGAAGTGTACAAAAGAGCTAACGGAAAAATTTCTTTAAGTAAAATGACTTTCTCACACCAAATGGTACGTTTGTTTTTTATTGAACAATTATATAGAGGATTCACCATATTAAGAAATGAACCTTACCATCATAGATAGCGTTGTTATTCTAATGACTAAATACTTAAGACCATTATAAAGAATGAAAATAATTTTAGCCTCAGGTTCTCCAAGGCGTCAACAGTTTTTAAAAGATTTAGAATTTGATTTTGAAATAAAATTAAAATCAATCGATGAAATATATCCGCCAAATTTAAAAGGAGTTGCAATTACTAATTACTTAGCAAAGCTAAAAGCCACAGCCTACCAATCT
>JAHDEF010000189.1:0-549 GCA_020628975.1 Aquimarina sp.
AAAACGAATGCCTTCATCATACTGTTTTAAATACCATCCAATACCTTCATAATAATCGGAATGAAAGCTTCCATTTATATAAAAAAAAAAATGATTTTTCTTTTTTTCTTTCAGAATGAAATGCGCCATAGTAGCATCTTTAATGGCTTGAGCTTTAACCAAATTCTCTCCGCCATGATCGCCCATCATCGTTAGCATTTTTTTATACTGTGGTAAATTAGCATCGAATGGAAATGGTAATGGCGCCATCAAGCTAAGCTCGGTTTCATCCAAATTATTTAAGGCTTCTATTCCTTCTCGAAATAATTTACTTGCGTATTTTCTTGTAATATTTGTAGAAAAAACCTCAACCTTATTTTCTTTAGCCCAATTCACTAATGGAAAATAATCAGTTTCAAAATTTGACCATAGTCCCTCATCTTTAAGAAAATTTTTATCCTCAATAGACCCTTTTAAATAGTTGTCTAATAATTCCTGTTGATGTCTTTCAAACATTTCCATCCCTATTTGAATGGGGGTTTCATCATTAAGATCTGTAGCTAATTCAAA
>JAHDEF010000189.1:559-3753 GCA_020628975.1 Aquimarina sp.
AGCTAACCAATGTGCGATTGGGTCATTATGCGTTTCTCCAAATAATACAATTTCTGTTTTAAGAAGCGATTTGAGCATTTTAGAATACTTCACTTTTTTTCCTTTAGCGTTGTAAATGATATACGCAGGTTTTTGGGCATAGCAAATAAACCCTAAAAAAAATGATATGTATGTTAGAATGCTTTTCATATTTTATCGTAGTTAAAGAAGGTGTAGAAGGTAGAAGGTAGAAGGTAATAGAATTGAAAGTATATCATATTAATCTTTGTTCTCTATTTCTTGTACATTTATTACTTCTTTAATTCTATTATTCTTTAAATTCTTTACTTTTCTAATTCTTTAATTCTTTTCTACTTTAATTCTATAATTTCTTTATTTATAATACTCCTCTAATTCTATAATTCTTTTCTACATCAACTTCTTAACTTCCTCTAAATTCTTAACTCCCTCTTACTTTAGCTTATTCTCCTCAATCAACCTCAACGAAACTGCACTTTTGTGAGCTTGTAAGCCTTCTGCATCAGCCATCATTTCTATTACGGGGCCTAAGCTGTGTAAACCTTGTTCTGTTATTTTTTGGAAAGTCATGCTTTTCATAAACGTATCCAAATTAACGCCGCTATAATTTTTCGCATATCCATTGGTGGGTAATGTATGATTGGTTCCCGAAGCATAATCACCTGCACTTTCTGGAGTGAAATTTCCTATAAATACAGAACCCGCATTAGCAATATTATCAACATAAAAATCTTCGTCTTCTACACAAACAATAAAATGCTCAGGTCCATATTCATTAATTAAGTCTAAAGCAATTTGGTCAGTTTCTACATAAATCATTTTAGAGTTTTCAATTGCTACGGTTGCAATTTCTTTTCTTGGTAAATTCCCTAATTGCAATGCCACTTCAACTTCTGTTTTTTCGATAAGATCTTTTGATGTTGAAACCAAAATCACCTGACTGTCTTTACCATGTTCTGCTTGACTTAATAAATCAGAAGCTACGTAAATCGGGTTTGCTGTATCATCAGCAACTACTAACAATTCACTCGGACCAGCAGGCATATCAATGGCAACACCATGTTTTGTTGCTAATTGCTTAGCTACGGTTACAAACTGGTTACCAGGACCAAAAATCTTATATACCTTCGGAACTGTTTCCGTGCCGAAAGTCATTGCGGCTACAGCTTGAATTCCTCCAACTTTAAAGATTTTAGTTACACCACATAATTTTGCAGCATATAAAATTGCGGGATGCACATAACCTTCTTTATCAGGAGGGGTACATAAAACAACTTCTTTACACCCGGCTATTTTTGCTGGTATCGCCAACATTAAGATGGTAGAAAACAAAGGAGCTGTTCCGCCAGGAATATAAAGTCCTACTTTTTCAATCGGTCTTTTTTCTTGCCAGCAAGTAACCCCAAGGTAGGTTTCTACTTCAACTCTTTCCGTTTTTTGAGCTTCATGAAAACGAAAAATATTATCCGCAGCCACTTGAATTGCTTGTTTCATCGGTTCTGCAATTCGAAGTAACTCCCTCTCTATTTCATCCTCTGATACTAATGTGTTTTCGATAGCTACCTTATCAAAGCGCTCTGTATATTTCTTAATAGCTGCATCTCCGTTTTTCTTGACATCTGCAAAAATTTCAGCTACCGTTCCTTCTATATCAGCTACCGTTTGGGTAGGTCTTTTTAATAATTCCTCCCATTGGTCTGGGCTTGGATTGTATATTTTTTTCATATTCATTTAGTATTAAGTACTAAGTATTAAGTATTAAGACAAAACTCTTAATACTTAATAATTAGTACTATTTACTTAATACTTCTTAAAGAACCATTTTCTCAATAGGACATACTAAAATACCTTCTGCTCCGGCTAATTTTAGTTCATCAATTACGTCCCAAAATTTATTTTTAGGAATTACGGTATGTACACTACTCCAGCCTTCTTCTGCTAAAGGCAAAATCGTTGGGCTACGCATACCTGGAAGCAACTTAATTACAGCATCTAATTTATCGTTAGGCGCATTTAATAATACGTACTTTGCATTTCGTGCTTTTAGTACCGATTGTATTCTAAATTGAAGTTTCTTAAGTAATTTCTTTGCTTCTTCATTAATTAATGGAGAAACCGCCAAAACCGCTTCCGAAGTAAACATAACTTCAGCTTCCTTCAAATTATTTTTAAACAAAGTACTTCCGCTAGAAACAATATCACAAATAGCATCTGCCAAACCAATATTTGGTGCAATTTCTACAGAACCTGATATTTGATGAATTTCATAAGAAATATCTTTATCAGCCAAATATTGATCTACTGTATTAGGGTAAGAAGTTGCAATACGCTTCCCATCCAAATCCTTAATAGAATTATAGGTAGCATCTTTCGGTACTGCTAAGGAAACTTTACATTTCGAAAAGTTTAATTTTTCGGCAACCGTGATATCTTCTCCCTTTTCCACCAACACATTTTCTCCGATAATAGCAATATCCACTACTCCATCTCGAAGGTATTGAGGAATATCTCCATTTCGCAAAAACATAACTTCCATCGGGAAATTTCGTGTTGCTGCTTTCAATTGATCTTTTCCATTATCGATGGAAATTCCACAATCTTTAAGAATTTGTACGGAATCTTCGTTTAATCTTCCGCTTTTTTGAATGGCAATTCTAATTTTTGTCATTATTTATTCTTTTCCCTTAAAGGAGTGTTTATTTTACTAAAAAGACCCGTTTGAGCTAACTCAAACGGGTCTTTGCATATATCAATTATGTACATACCAAACTACACCGCTTGAGCGAGAAAATAGTAATGATGATGATGTACACATGTAAAAGTCATTTCTAATTATTTACTCTGCAAAATAAAGAAATAATATTGGCTTATTCAAGTATTGTTTTCATAGATATTTCTAAAAATAGTGTATTGTTCTTTTTTATCTTATTTTAGGGGAAAACTACTTAAACACAATACTTATGAAGCGGCTTGGTTTAGCATTAACCACGTTTGTGATATGGGGCAGTATCGCTAGTGCTTACTATGTTTGTATAATTCGAGGCTTGTGTATTTCTTCAGGTGAAAATGAAGTTACTTCCATTGAAAAGTTTAGTCCATCTTCTTCTTTTAAAAAAACAATGGAATTAAATGTTCTTGAAAATGATGCCGTTTTAGTTGATAATACTAATAATGAC
>JAHDEF010000190.1 GCA_020628975.1 Aquimarina sp.
ATTAACAAATTATCTTTTGTAATCCCTGCATTGTTAATTAATACATCTATGCTTGAAAAATCTTCTGCTATTTTTTTTACCAACTCTTGCGCATCATCAAAATTAGCGGCATTACTTTGGTAGGCTTTCACAGTAACTCCTAAATCAGCTAAACTAGCCACAATTTCATTTGCTGCTGCTGCAGAAGAGCTATAGGTAAATGCCACATTAGCACCTTGTTTTGCAAATGTTTCTACAATTCCTTTTCCTATACCACGGCTACCTCCGGTTACGATAGCTGTTTTTCCTTCTAATAATTTCATTTAGTTTCGTTTTTCTAAATTGGTTGTCAAATATACTATTTACAAATAAATAGACCTCTGCTATTTCGTGATCTATTATTCATTTATCTTTATTACTATATAAAAAAAATATTATGCAAATAGGTACAAAAACTTTAATAGCTGCTTCTTTTATATGTCAGCTTTATTCTTGTAAGCAACATAATTCTTCATCTAATCATATTGCTATTGACGACACAAACTTTATTGCAATTATTGGTGGAGGAAATGAACCTGGATGGAATATCAAAATGGTAAAAAGTTCAAGCAAAAATTCTTTGACTGACTTCAAATTCTATATAAATCATATGAATGAAGGCAAAATTAATGGTGAAGTCGTTTTAAAAAAGAAAAATGACACTAAATATTTGTTTGAAGGAAAAGAAAGCAACGGAAAGCTTATAAAAATAAATTTCAACAATAGCGGCTGCACCAATATGGCAGGAGATTTGGAAGATGGAGAATTTCAAATTACTCGAGAACAAGAACTCTTAATAGGCTGTGGTACTTTGAAAAAACTAAGCCTCGATTAAATCCACTTATTTTTAATCAAGGCTTAGTTTGTATAATTTTAATAAAGTTTGCTCGATAAATTAATCTACTCGAATAATTTTAGCTCCTATTGCTCGCAAACGTCCATCGATATCTTCATATCCACGATCTATCTGTTCTATATTATGTATTGTTGACGTTCCTTTAGCGCTTAAAGCTGCTATCAATAAAGAAATACCTGCGCGAATATCTGGTGACACCATTGTGGTGGCTTTCAGTGATGATTTGAAATCGTGACCAATTACATTAGCCCTATGTGGATCACAAAGAATAATTTTTGCTCCCATATCGATCAATTTATCAACAAAGAACAAACGGCTTTCAAACATTTTCTGATGAATCAAAACCTCCCCTTTTGCTTGGGTGGCTACTACTAATATAATGCTTAATAAATCAGGTGTAAAACCTGGCCAAGGTGCATCGGCAATCGTCATAAACGAACCATCGATAAAGCTTTGAATTTGATATCCCTCTTTATGTGCAGGAATGTACATATCATCCCCTTTCTTTTCAATCGTAATTCCAAGCTTTCTGAATGTTTCAGGGATTTGCCCTAAATTTTCCCAGCTAACATCTTTTATTGTGATTTCACTTTTAGTCATTGCTGCTAAACCTACCCATGATCCTATTTCAATCATATCCGGTAAAATTCGATGCTCACAACCGCCTAAAGCTTTTACACCTTCAATTTCTAATAAGTTCGAGCCAATACCTTTAATTTTAGCTCCCATAGAAACTAACATTTTACATAATTGCTGCAAATAAGGCTCGCAAGCTGCATTGTAAATAGTCGTAGTTCCATTCGCTAACACAGCAGCCATAACAATATTAGCTGTACCTGTTACCGAAGCTTCATCTAGCAGCATATATGCCCCATGTAACCCATTGGGCGCTTCAACGCCATAAAAACGTTCGGACTTATTAAATTTAAATTCAGCTCCTAAATTTATAAAACCTGCGAAATGGGTGTCTAATCGTCGTCTTCCAATTTTATCGCCTCCTGGGGTGGGTATATATCCTTTTCCAAATCGAGCTAATAAAGGCCCAACAATCATAATAGAACCTCGAATACCACTACCTTCTTCTTTAAAGCGATCACTTTCTAGATAATCTAAATTAAGTGCATCGCTTTTAAAGGCATAACTTCCTTTACCTAGCTTTTGAATTTTTACTCCAAGGTTTTCTAAAATTCCTAGAAGTTTATTGACATCTCGAATATCTGGTATGTTATTAATCACCACGCGTTCGGGTGTTAATAATACGGCACATAAAATTTGTAAAGCTTCATTTTTAGCTCCTTGAGGTATAATTTCACCTTTTAATTGGTGCCCTCCTTCAATCTGGAATGTTCCCATGTTAGTTCGTTAGTACTTGCGTCGTTGTTTATTTTTACCGTTGTTATTGTTACTACGATATCTTTTAGTATTGTTATTACTGGTACTTGTGTTATTTGAAAAACGTTTCTTGCTTTTCATTAAACTTTGAGCGTTTGACAAGTCTTCTGCATTTTCACCTCTTAAATCAATCTTCCCATCACTTAATTCAAACAAATGCTCAAAAATTACATCATCTTCTACGGTGTCTTTATTCCAATTTAAGAAACACTTTTTCATATGGTTGGCCACCGTGTAGATTAGCGCTTGCTTTAAATCACCTTCTTCCCAACTGTTTGCCACATTAATCATTCTTGTAATATTGTTTCCGTAGAAACGATATTTAGGATGACTTTGTGGATAATCCATAGGATCAGGACGCTGCTGAATTTCTTCTTGCGTAAGTACAGGGTATGGTGAATCAACTTCTAACTGAAACTTACTTATAATAAATAACTGATCCCAAAGTTTGTGTTGAAAATCAGGTACATCGCGTAAATGAGGTTGTAAATTCCCCATAACGCCTATGATAGCCTTCGCTACTTTATTTCGTTCTTCTCTATCTTCTATAGAAATGGCATGGTTGACCATTTTTTGAATATGGCGACCGTATTCTGGTATAATAAGGTGCTCACGCTCATTATTATATTGTAATTCTATATTCTCGTGCATGTAATTTTTTTAGCGAAGTAATTTACTGCTTGCAAAGTAAGCAATTTATCACATATTATTTTGTTGTTTTAGCAAGGCTTCTGATAATGGTATGATTTTTTCATTTTTAAAGGCTACAATAAAACATTTTGGATAACCAAAAGCAATTACTCTTGATTTAATATTCTTTATTTCATCAAAATTTTCGGTAGTACCGTAAAAGTATTTAAATTTTGAATCTATTTCCAGTACTTCTACATCGGTAAGTCCTTTAAATTTATCTGGTGAAGGCTCAATTTTGGTAGATCCTACAGCAATTTGAATTTTAAAAACAGGTTTGGAATTTATATTGGATGTAGAAATAACTTTATTTGACGTAGACTTGGAAGTATTATACTTTGTGTCAGGCTGCTTATTTCCTGCTTTAGCAGTCACTTTATTTTCTTCAACCCTCTTCCCTATTTTCTCTATTTCATTATTCAGGTTTTCTGATGATTTTTTTTCAGGCAGACTTGCTTTAGCGGCTGTCGACTTCTGCTCGTCTAAAACAGCATCTAACTCCTGATCGATTTCAAAGCTAAGTTCTACACTATTCTTATAATCACGAATAGCTTTTGAAATCGCATTGGCCATTTGGTCTTTTCCTGCTTTAGAATTAAGATATTTCCCTTCTGTTTTGTTTGTTAAGAATCCAGTTTCTATTAAAACACTAGGCATAAATGTACGGTGTAGCACTAAAAAACCGGCTTGTTTTACCCCTCGATTTCCCCTTTTTAGTTGTTGTGAAAAATTCTGTTGTACAAAACTAGCTAAACCAAGGCTTTGCTCTAAATAAGCC
>JAHDEF010000191.1 GCA_020628975.1 Aquimarina sp.
GTACCCGATTTTTCTTTTGGAGACGGAGTAACTATTGCCCAGTACGTTTTTTGAGTTGCTTTATCCGCAAAGTCTTTATTAAGTCGAGATAAGGCTTTACTTGTTCTTGCAAAAACAATAACACCCGAGGTGGGGCGATCTAATCGATGTACGACACCTAAGAAAACGGCTCCTGGTTTATTATATTTTTTGGCAATATATTTTTTGACGATTTCACTAAGTGGTTCGTCACCTGTATGATCACCTTGAACAATATCTCCACATCGTTTATTAACGACTATTAAGTGGTTGTCTTCGAAAAGCACTTCAAGATTTTCAGGGGTAGAGCGTACTTTATTATTCACTATTTATTTAGTATTTGATAGAGGATTGCATTCACATTGTATTAAAGTATACAAATAGTTCCTAATAAATTAAAAAGTACTTTAAGCTCCTATATTTCCTAGTTCGACACCTTCAGAATATGCTACTTTAACATTGTTTTTATTGAATAGGTTTTTGATCGCTTTGTGTGTGTCGAATGTAGCTTGCCAATATTGATCTGGTTCTACATAAGGTCTTACAGCAAGTACGATATTATGAGAATCGAAAGTTTCAATACCAATTTCAGGCTTTGGCTCATTCAGTACATTATCTAATAACTTAAGTTCTTGTTCAATTAGGGTTTTTATTTTAGGAAAATCTTCGCTGTAAGGTATATGCACATTTAATTCTAACCGAACCATTCCTTTTTTTGAAAAATTAGTAACTACATAATCCGTTATTTTTGCGTTAGGAACAATAAGTGTTTTATTACCAGGAGTAATAAGAAGTGAATTAAAAATTCCTATTTCTTCTACACGGCCAAATGAATCGCCCACCTGAATCCAATCGTTGACTTCGTAAGGTTTTAAAAATAATATGAGAATTCCAGAGGCAAAATTTCCTAAGCTTCCTTGTAGCGATAAACCGATCGCAAAACCCATAGCAGCAAAAATGGCGACTAATCCAGATAGCTTTACCCCGATAATTGAAACGGCTACTAAAACAAGAACAATTTTTGCAAAAGTAGAAATCAAAGAAATAATAAACGGTCGCATGGTGTCTGAAACCTGAAATCGTTCTAAACTCCTAGAAAGTAAGCCATCTAATTTTTTAATAAGTTTAAAACCTATCCATAAGATTAACACCGCACCTAGCATTCTAGGAATATATTCGAAGGCTAAACTGGTTAACACTTTTATATCAAAGTATTTACTAATCGTTTCGATTGATAGTGACTCGTTCATCGTAAAAAATAATAGTTGTCACAAACCTACCAAATTTTAAGCTTTTATGTAAATGAAATTCCAATCAAGATACAGCTGCCTTGTAAACTTTTAAACAACGTTCACGTGCTTCTTTGTGATCTACCATAGGTTCAGGGTAAGTAAGCTCATCAAGATCTTTCACAAAATTTCTAATGTATTTATGTTGTTTGTCAAACTTGTTAATTTGAGTAGTTGGGTTAAAAATTCTAAAATAAGGAGCAGCATCAACGCCAGAACCCGCTACCCATTGCCAATTTCCCACATTTGAAGACATTTCATAATCAAGTAATTTTTCAGCAAAATAAGCTTCACCCCATCGCCAATCGATTAATAAATGTTTACAAAGAAAACTACCCACTAGCATACGTACGCGATTGTGCATATATCCTGTGGTGTTCAATTCACGCATACCTGCATCAACTAAAGGATAACCTGTTTCACCATTTTTCCATTTTTCAAATTCCTCTTCATTATTTCGCCATTCAATTTTATCGTATTTAGAGCGAAAAGCATTGTTTCTAGTTTCAGGAAAATGCCAAAGAATTTGCATAAAGAATTCTCTCCATATAAGTTCATTCCAAAAAGTTTCATCTTTTTGCTCCATGGCTTTGGCGATCATTTTACGAACACTAACGGTACCAAATCGCAAGTGAGGTCCTAATTTAGAAGTTCCCTTATCTTTAGCAGGAAAATCTCTAGTTTCCCCATAATCTGCTATCAAACTAGGAGAAATATCGTAGGGAATAACTTCAATTTCACTTCTTTCAAATCCCAAATCTTTTAAACTTACCGATGTATGTTTAAAATCATGCACTATATTTTTTAATATTTCTTCTGAAGAAAAGTGAGTAAGTTTATTTTTTTTGAAATTGGCTTTCCACTTATTTTTGTAGGGTGTATACACTACGTAGGGATCGCCATCATTTTTTACCACCTCATCTTTTTCAAAAAAAACTTGATCTTTAAAAGTGTGGAATGAAATTTCGTTGGCTTCACAAATTTCCTTTATTTCTTGATCTCTATCTTTTGCATAAGGTTCATAGTCGTGATTGGTGTAAATAGCTTCTACGGAATGCTTATCAATTAAGGTTTCAAAAATAGATTTAGGTTTCCCGTAGAAAACACTTATTTCTTTATGGTGCTTATGCAATTCTTTACTTAGAAACTGTAATTGATCGAAAATGAAGGTAACTCGAGCATCGTTTTTTGGCAAGTCACTCAGAATATGTTCATCAAAAATAAATAAAGGCAATACGTTTTCACTAGCATTTAGTGCTTCGTATAAGCCTCGGTTATCATCGAGTCGTAAGTCTCTTCTAAACCAAAATAAAGTAATGTGATCCGCCATAAGTTAACTTAAATTTAAAGCTCCAATTCCTCCATCAACACCCAATACTTGCCCTGTAATCCAAGAAGCCTTGTCGGATAATAAAAATGCTGCTGTATTAGCAATATCATCGACCGTACCTACACGCTTCAAAGGATGTCTAGCATCCATTTTTTCTTTTTTAGAGGCATTTCCTAACAAACGAGATGCCAAGGGAGTATCTGTAAGCGAAGGAGCAATAGTGTTTACTCGAATTGTCGGAGCCCATTCAGCAGCTAAGGCTTTAGCAAAACCTTCTAAGGCACCTTTAGCGGCAGCCACACTAGTATGGAATGGCATTCCTACTTTAACAGCTACTGTACTAAATAGTACTACTGATGCCGTATTGCTATTTTTTAGTTTGCTGTATAAAGATTTTAAAATTTTAATTACAGCTAAAAAGTTCAGCTGCAAATCTTCTTCAAATATTTCAGGTTTCAACATACTAAATGGCTTCAAGTTAATAGTGCCAGGGCAGTAGGCTAAACCATCAATAGTTTCCGGCAAATCGATAGTCGAAATATCATCTGTAAGTACATTAAATTCATAATGTGTGGCATTAGGGATTGGATTATCGTAAGTACGTGATAGGATAATAACATTAGCTTCAGAAGCTAGTTTTGTTGCTAGTGCATGACCAATACCATGTGATCCACCTATAATAATTATGTTTTTCATATTAATTAGCGTCTAATTGTTTTAATATATTTTTTCTGCGATGTTCAAAAATTTCGTTTAGTTGTGGTTTTACTAATATGGGGTGTAATAGTTTTCCTAAAAAACCGAAAGGTACCTCGTAAGTTATGTGATCAACCATTACACATCCTTCACTTGTGGCTTCTAACTTATGCGTGTGTATCCAAGTTTTATAAGGACCTTTAGTTTGGATATCCGTAAACTCATTAGGATAATCTATTTTTGTGATTTTTGATACCCATTTAGTTTTGTAGAAGGGTAGTGGAGTTACTTCGTAAGAAATAATTTGGCCTTCTTTCAAAGGAAGCTCTAAAGAAGAAATAATCTTAAAGCTCAATCGCTTAGGCATTATCTTACTTAAATTATTGGGG
>JAHDEF010000192.1 GCA_020628975.1 Aquimarina sp.
AATTTCTTAGTCACAGTACTATATATATTAGCAAAAAGCGTTATTTCAATAGAAATAGCGCTTTTTTAATATAATATTAAGTCATTGTTAAGTACTGTACTCTAAAATATCATTAATTTCGGCGTTCCTCAATCTTTTTGAGTATATTAAAGTGTAATATCATCACATGAAACAACAGAATTTAGCTATAGTTGGTAGTGGTTTAGTAGGTTCATTATGGGCAATCTATTTAAATAAAAGAGGACATAAAGTAACTGTTTTTGATAGAAGAGAGGATATCAGAAAAATAAACTTTAGCGGTCGATCTATCAATTTAGCCATGTCTGTGCGTGGATGGAATGCCCTCGAAAATGCAGGTATTAAAAAAGACGTTGAAGCCTTGGGAATCCCAATGTATCACCGTCATATTCATGTAGTAGATAAGGAGGATTATATTCAGCCTTACGGAAAAGAAGGCGAAGCTATTTACAGTATTTCGCGCGGTGTACTCAACCGCAAAATGATAGATATTGCAGAAGCCAATGGTACAGAGTTTCGTTTTGAAGAAAAAGTTTGGGATGTTAGTTTAGCGGAAGCAAAAATTTTTACGGGAGAATCAGAAAAAGAAGATTGGCAATCACATGAGTTCGATGTAGTTTTTGGTTGTGACGGTGCTTTTTCAAGAGTTCGACATAAAATGCAACGAAGAAGCCGATTTAATTATTCACAAGAATTTTTAGATACAGGGTATAAAGAGCTCACTATTCCTGCTGATGAAAACGGTAATCACGTAATAGAAAAAAATGCTTTACACATTTGGCCTCGAGGAAAATTTATGCTCATCGCATTGCCAAATTTAGATGGTAGTTTTACGTGTACGTTATTCATGCCACATGATGGTAAAGAAAACGCCTTTGAAGCTTTAGATACCAAAGAAAAAGTAATGGCTTTTTGGGAAGAACATTTTCCCGATACCCTTGCTATAATGCCTACTTTACTAAACGATTTCTTTGAAAATCCAACCAGCGCACTGGTAACGATGAAATGTTATCCGTGGACATACTGGAATAAAGTGGCACTAATAGGAGATGCAGCCCATGCTGTAGTACCATTTTATGGACAAGGGATGAATGCAGGTTTTGAAGACGTATTTCAGTTAAATCAAATTATAGATCGTGTTGGGGGTGAAGATTGGCAACCAATTTTTGAAACTTATCAAGAAGAAAGAAAACCCAATGCCGATGCCATCGCCGAACTTTCCTACAGAAACTTTATGGAAATGAGTTCAAAAACGGCAGATCCTAATTTTATTCTTCGTAAAAAAATAGAAAACAAATTTGCAGCAAATTATCCCGAACTATGGATGCCGTTGTATTCTCGAGTAACATTTTCTAATAAGCCGTATGCAGAAGCATTACAGCGTGGAGAAGAACAAGCCGCAATTATGGATAAAATAATGGATATGGCTGGAATCGATAAAATTTGGGATACCAAAGTAGTAATGAATGCTATTAAGGAAGAAGCTGAATTGTTAGATGATTTGTCTGAACAAATAGAAGCTTAATTATTTCGTTTATTTTATTTTGAGCATTTATGAGTTTCCAAATTGATTGTATTCATAAACCCAAGCTACGAAAGTTTTGTGCTCAGTAATAACTTCTATTTCTTTCCGAATAAATAAACTAGTTTCAATATTATTTTCGTTGTAGCCTTCGTATTCGTCTAATATTAAAAATAGTTCCTCTTGGTTTGCTGTGATTTCATACAACTCACCTTGAGTTTTATGTTTTTTTGATAAATCGATCTTTATACCCGGAAAATCTCCCAAATCATATTTTTTAGCATATACAAAGCCTTTACCAATATAACGCGTAGATTTTTTGATTACTCGTGTAAATTCATTTCGCTCACGCTGCATTAAAGTTCCGTAAACAAATAGAAATGATGTCATTTTTTAGGAATATAGAATGGTGTGTTATCTGAAATTGTATTTTAGTAAGCTTTAAAAACCTAGTTTTCGATTTTAAAAATACATTAGCTTTGTATACCAAATTTAGTGTTTGGATAAATTAAAAAGATTAAAATTACGACTCTTATTATTTTGTATAATAAAATTAATTGAGTAAATGTAATCACTAATAATATGAATTGCGTCATCCTGAACTTGTTTCAGGATCTCATTAAGGATATAAAAAATCAGTAGGATGAGATTCCTTGTCAAGCAAGGAATGACGAAAAGGAATATAGTATTACTAATTATGGTTATACAAATAAAATTATAAGTAGATTAGTATACATTGTAATTAAAATTACAAAACGAAAAGTTTACCACAATTATGAGCTTAAAAACCAATACCGTTACTGCAAATATTATTAGAATTTTTGTTTATGCTTTTTTGTTCTTTTTAGTAGCAAAAACTATTGAAGTTGATATGAGTCAGCAATCTTTTAAAGAGAGTTCGGGAACAGAACATTTTCAAGAAACACTCATTTTAATTGTAGCCTTACTTTCATACTTAGTAGCTTATAAGTTCAAGAATTTACGCTATTTTTTTGTGGGTTTAGGTTCGTTTGCCGCAGTTTCGTTTGTTAGAGAATTAGATGCTTGGTTTGAAACCCATTTATTTGATAAAGGTTGGCAGGTATTAGCTGTTCTCATTTTAATCCCTACAATATATCTTCTTGTTAAAAACGGGAAAGACTTTGCTAAACAATTTGCTAGTATAAGTCGTACCGCTTATTTCAAAATGCTAATTATGGGTGGCTTGGTACTACACGTTTTTTCAAGATTGTATGGGCGAAAAGTAATTTGGAAGAGCTTATTAGGAGAAACCGATTACCGTAGGTCAATAAAAGATGCCAGTGAGGAAAGTATTGAACTATTAGGGTATATGATGATATTTATTGCAACTGCAGAACTTTCATTATATGTGTATGAAAAAGTGCAAAAAACACTACAAAACAATTAGTTTTTTGATTTAATGTGAGATCTTGGAAAAGGCATTTATTTTTTTATAATATATTCTTTCGTTTACTTAAAAGTAGAGCTTTTAATTATTTACTTCAGTAATTCTGGGTGTTTTTGTTTAAATCGGTTGAGGCGAGGTGTCGAAACTCGAACAATATAGGGGTAGTTGGGGTTTCTTTTTTCAAAATCTTGGTGGTAAGCTTCTGCGGGCCAAAATATTTCGAAAGGCATAATTTCAGTCACTACTTTCTTGTTTGAATAAGTTTGCTGAATTTCAGCTTTTGCTTTTTCGATAATTTCTTTTTCAGTACTATTTTGATAAAAAATAACGGAACGGTAGGCACTTCCGAAATCAGGTTTTTGCCCATAAGTAGTAGGGTCCTGTGATGCATAGTATACCGTTACTAATTCTTCAAAAGAAATTATAGTTGGGTCATACTGAACTTCTACTGTTTCTGCATGGCCTGTATTGCCATAGCCGACTTGTTTGTAAGTAGGTTTTTTTGTGTTTCCACCAGCATATCCTGAAATTACTTCTTCAACACCTTTTACGCTTTCATATATACCTTCTACACACCAAAAACAACCGCTAGCAAAATAAGCGTTTTGTAAACCATCGTCTCTTTTAGTTTGTACGGGTTCTTTTGAAATTGATATTTCATTACTATTAATTTCAGTAAGTTTTTTATAAGGACAACTGGTAAGTATAAGTAAGCTTATTAGAAGAAATTTCATAAACATCATTTTTCTTATAGACGAAATATCTATAAT
>JAHDEF010000193.1 GCA_020628975.1 Aquimarina sp.
TCAAGAAGGTTTTACATTTTTAAAGCCTCAGAAAAATAAGGTTAAAGTTCACTTCGAACTCATCAATAATTTAATTATTCTACCAGTAACATTGAATGGCGTAAACTTAAAGTTTATACTTGATACAGGAGCTAATGAACATTTGCTATTCAACGATACAGATATAAAAACACTAAATTTAGAAAACTTAGAAACCGTTTCATTAAAAGGTTTGGGTTTGCTAGAACCTATTGAAGTTATAACTTCAACAAATAATGCATTAACTATAGGCAATTTAAGCGACGCAAATGCTACATTTAAAATATTTCAAAATACTGATATTAACTTTTCAAAACGATTGGGGCTAACGGTTCATGGCATAATCAGCAGTAAGCTACTATTCAATTATTTTACTGAAATCAATTACGAAAAAGGGGTAATTAATTTTTACAAGAAGGCGAAATCAAAAAAAAAGCTTCGGACTTATGACATTTTAGATTTGGAAATATATCATAAACGATTTTTTGTATCACCAACCGTGTATTTGAATCATAATTATTTTCCTGTAAAAGTATTACTAGATACGGGGGCTACTGATGCAATTTGGTTATTTGAAAACACTCATAAACATATCAAAGCTCGGCAATTATTTATTGAAGATTATCTAGGTAGTGCCATTGGTGGCGATATTCACGGAAAAGTATCACGATTACCCCAATTAACATTAGGAAGCTATACCATAAACAATAGCTTAGTTTCTTTTCCTGATAATAGCGCTGTAAAATTAATTCAAGGATTTAACGGAAGAAACGGAAGCTTAGGTGCCGAAATACTTATGCGCTTCAATTATTTTTTTGATGTTAACAGAAAAAAACTTTTTTTTAAGAAGAATAAATTCTTTTCTAAGCCTGTAGATTACAACATGAGTGGTATAGAAATAGCTCATGGAAGTTCAAAAATAATTTCTGAAATTGATCCTAAATTACAATTTGAAATCACTGATGAAACTAAAAAAACTGCTGTATTATCAAGTTTAGAAAAGCTACATTTTTATAAATTTAAACTTATTCCAACATATAAAATTATACAAATAAGAAAACCTTCTCCTGCGTTTTTAGCAGGTTTAAAAGCAGGAGATCAAATTCTTTCAGTAAACGGAAAAAAGACTAAAAACTATTCTTTACAAGAAATTACACATTGGTTTTTAGAAGCCGATAATAAACTTATCGATATGCTTATTAAAAGGGGTGAAGAATTAATAAAAATTTCTTTCAAACTTAAAAAAGTGATTTGATCTTGATTACCAAAACTTTTTTATTACGAAAAGCCTGATAATTATAACAAAAATTAATGATTTATTAATTTAAAAAAACAGTAGAGTAGGATGCGATTCTTTGTCATTTAACATTCAGATAACTAATTACTAGCGATGAATATATATCGTTCGAGCGGAATTTAAGAAATTTCTGGTGGGGCACGATTACATATCTTTTTGATGCAATATGTGTTAAAGACTTGAATATACATAATATGAGATTTCAAGACACTCCGCTACCAAACCGTTAAATTACTTGCTAAATGTTTTAAAATTCAAATTTACCCTCCTCAGAATTACCTATGTTTTATGTTGTGTGAAGGTATTCTCAACTAAATTATTCTGCTAAATACTTATCAAATACTTTTTTTATTTGCTTTAAATACGATGGCGTTGTTTGCGAGGAATAACGGGATGTGCTATTTACCCATTCATCTTCCCATTTGCATATTTTTGCATTGGTCATATCCCAATCTAGTGCAGTATTTGATTCCAAAGAAGCTATTACATCATCAAAAAACAGCTCCCAACGTTTGTAGTTAAAATCGCCCATCATACCTCCATATTGGCGCTGAGCATAATCTTTCAGGTAGCTATTTTTATCACCCCACAGTGTAATCAGGTTTCGTGAATTAAACTCATAAAGTTTTAATTGTTCTTGGTTATGGGCTCTGTTTCTGGCTTTTTTAAGCCAGGTATTAACCATAAATAAAGAATCAGATGATAGTACTAAATCTAAGTCTTTAATGGCTTTGAGGTAATTGTCGCTTTTTGTTTTGAATACTACCTTTTGTTTGCTTTTGTATGCCATTTTAATATTGCGTAAAAGTTCTTGCGATTTATCGCTCATGGCTTGTCTCGTTAAATCAACAATATCGTATCTGAAGGTTTCAGAATCCTTATAGTCATCAGCAACTTTTATAAAAAGTTTAAGAGCCTCTTTCACTTTATCTGTATTATAAAAAATATGGGCACGAGCAAAAGGACCTTCAGTGAATGTAGGAGTAGGACGCATAGCGAAATACGAACCCTGAGGCCCATGGCGTAAGGTCTTGCACGAATAAATACTATTTATTAACAGATTCCACGCTTTTTGTAAATCGAGATTATCTGTACCATATCTTCGTTTTACATATGCACTTGTCCACTGTTCTAAATCAATGGTTTCATTCTCCCATACCATTGTTCCAAAAAGATCGAACATAACAGGATTAACTTCAATTCCTTCGGGTGTTAGTCCAATACCACATAAGTTGCCAGCTTCAGGTTTTTTGGTAATGGCAGGTAAATCATCAACCATTCGGGAAGCTCGGCCATACATGCCTTGTTTGCCTCCCCAATTGTGTAGCATATTCCAAATCCATGGTTTGCCGTTGTATGCTTCGGTTCGGTTCCAAACAGGTTTTGCAGTGGAGAACAAGTCCAAAATAATCATTTTATCGTTCGGTGCTCCAGCCAAAAGTGCGTTAATTCTATCCTGACTCCAAAATTCTTCATGAAGGAAAAGCCATCCTTGCATTACCCATATTGCTTTAGGATCGGCAGAAGCCATAGAGGAGTAAACAGCTTTCGAAACATCTGTCAAGTATGATAGTCTATCAGTTGGCGGATTCATTTCGTTAAACGAATCGGCACTATATAAATGGTCGGTACCAAACAGTCTTTTGGTCTCTGTAATGTATAGTTGACCAATTTTTTGAAACAGATCATCTTCGACAGAAAGAATATAAGTTCCTTCAAAGTTGCCCCAAGATCCCATTTGAGTAATGGTGGCACTGGGGTAATATTTTATTATTTCTTTCGGCACATGACCTGTAAATGCCGGTAAAACGGTTTTCATACCCAAGGCTCTTTGTCTTTCAAGAATCTGTTTTTGAAGTACCTCTTGTTCCTCGAACCACACATCGGGTAATGGGCCACCAAAGCCATCTAAGTTACCCATCATAAACCAAGGAAAATACGAAGGACCAGAAATAAAGTTCTTAATTTCTTTGTCTGTTAAATTCAATTGCTTATAAACATTCTTTAAAACAACTTCATGACCTGTAATGGATAGGGGCATATTAATGCCTTGTAAAGCCATCCAGTCAATTTCCTGTTCCCAGCGTTTCCAATCCCAAAATGCCATGGTGTAACCGTATGTGCAATAGTTGAAGTAGTACCGGTATTGATATGGTGTTTCGATTCTAACTTTTCTCTTAATCAAAGGTAATTTCTCGGGCATTTTTACTTGTTTGCCACACCATGATATGTGTACATTGCAATAGTTTTTTAGGTAATAATTAAACCCCGACGACATAACTACACCACTTGTTCCTCTGATAATGAGTTTTCCTGACTTTGTTTCAAGTTCAAATACATCATTTAGTCCATCGGAATCTATTTTTTCTAATGTAACTTGTTTTTCAAACCCTGGAATA
>JAHDEF010000194.1 GCA_020628975.1 Aquimarina sp.
TTTAGTTGTACTTCACCAGTAAGTACGCCTTTTTCATTTAAAATATCTATTAATTCATCAGCCATAGGGCTTAGTCAAAATAACTGAACGTCTCCCCGTTTTTTATAGTAAGTAAGGTTTCGTAAATCAATTTAATTACATTTTCAACATCTTCTCTGTGTACCATTTCGACAGTGGTGTGCATGTAACGCAAAGGCAACGATATTAATGCAGAAGCTACACCGCCATTGCTGTAAGCAAATGCATCTGTATCGGTTCCTGTAGCACGACTAGAAGCGTGACGTTGAAACGGAATTTTATTTGCCTCAGCCGTTTCAATAATGCGATCACGTAAGTTTTGCTGAATAGCTGGTGCATAAGAAATTACAGGACCATCGCCTATTTTACTATCACCCTCAGCTTTTTTATCGATCATTGGTGTTGTCGTATCATGACATACATCGGTAACAATCGCTACGTTGGGTTTTAAACGTTGAGTAATCATTTCTGCACCGCGTAAACCTATTTCTTCCTGAACCGAGTTAGTAACGTATAACCCAAAAGGTAATTCGATATTGTTTTCTTTTAATAATCGTGCTACTTCAGCAATCATAAAACCACCCATACGGTTGTCAAGCGCACGACAAACAAATTTATTTTCATTTAACACCATAAATTCATCTGGGTAGGTAATTACACACCCTACATGAATTCCTAATGCTAAAACTTCATCTTTAGTGGCACAACCTACATCGATACTGATGTTATCTAATTTTGGAGGTTGTTCTTTTGTGCCGCCACGACGTGTATGGATTGCTGGCCATCCAAAAACACCTTTTACAATGCCTTTTTTAGTGTGGATATCGACACGTTTAGATGGGGCTATTTGATGATCGCTTCCTCCATTTCTTATTACATAAATTTGACCGTCGTCAGTAATATAATTTACATACCAAGAAATTTCATCAGCATGACCTTCAATTACCACTTTAAATTCTGCGTCTGGATTAATTACCGCTACAGCAGTACCGTAAGTATCTGTAATAAAATCATCTGCATAAGGCTTTAAATAATCCATCCAAATTTTTTGGCCTTCCCATTCGTAACCTGTTGGAGAAGCATTATTTAAATATTTTTCCAAAAACGCCATTGACGCTTCGTTAAGTATACTTTCTTTACTCATAATTTTAATCATCAAATTTTAACGAATTTAAGCATTAACGAGGGAAAATTATATCGGTATTCCTATTTTTGGTATAGTTTTTACGCATAATTGGTTATGAAATTTTTACTACTCGTACTGACTTTTTGTTTTGGATGGGGAACTTATGCTCAAAATGATTCTATTCCTTTAAAAAAGGAACAAGAAGAATTTATTTTTGTAGGAGATAGCGTAGCCTATACCGCTATTCCTTTAGAAGAATTTGTAATTGTAAAACCACCTAGACTAAAAGATGCTGAAAATTATAGACGCTATTTAATTTTAAAAAGAAAAGTAAAAAAAGTCTACCCATACGCAAAATTAGCCGCAGATACCTTAGTTGAATTAAACAAAAAATTAGCTGATATTTCTAAAAAAAGACATCGAAAAAAATATATTAAATCGATGCAAAAATATTTTGAAGAACGTTTTACACCCGAATTAAAAAAAATGAAACGTTCGGAAGGAAGAATTCTTATAAAACTTATACATCGACAAACAGGTTCGACGATGTACGAACTTATAAAAGAATATCGCAGTGGTTTAAAAGCCTTTATTTACGAGCGAACAGCCAGACTATTTAAAATTTCTTTAAAAGACACTTTTAGACCTGAAGAAGAATACCAAGATTATTTAATAGAATATATTTTATACGAAAGTGTACTGAATGATCGCATAAAACCACAACCAGCTGCTTTTGATATTGATTTATTAAAGCTTAGGAAAAAATGGGAAGTTCCTTTAAAGAAGAAGTAATTTTTTGGGATTAAATCAAAAAATCTTATTAGAAGGAATCGGTTTTTTTACCAAAACTCACCCATTTAAATCTAATCCACGAAGTTCATTTAAAGCTTTTTGCTCAAATTTATTTTTAGCACATTCATACCCCAACTGCCACCACTCAGTCATTTTCTTTTTATTAAAAATAAGCGCATTTTCGGTTAACTGCGATGGTGTGTAATACAAATTCAAAGGTATCCCTTTGTTTTTGGCCGCTAATTTACCTGCGGTAACATTATGGTGTTCCACTTGATCGAGCATAAAGCCAAACAAATTCACCATCAACGAGAATGGGTTTTTCCCTAGAATTTTATTGTGTTCCATATTTTCGGATTCTAATATGATAACATCTACTTCAGTAGCCCCTCGCCTAATAGCTTCACGAATAGGAATCATAGTCCCGAAACCACCATCGGCATATTCGCAACAATCCTTTTTCACGATACTCATAAACGGGGTGTAATTACTAGAAATCCAGATCCAATCAATAAACTCATTATAACTAAAATCGTGAATCGATTTATATTCCGTCAAACTTTTGGTAAGGTTAGATACGGTTACCACCACATCTATATTTTGCTTTCTAGCTTGCTGAAATTCTTCTTCTGAAAAATTATTTTTGATGTATTTACGTAAAGTTTTACTTTCTCCAAAAGTGCGCTTCAACTTAATAAATTGAAATAGCGTATTTAAGTAATTAATGGAAACATATTCGCGACCTTCTCTTTTTTTAACGATAAAAGGATTCAGACTAAATATGTCTTTTTGACTCACGTTGGTATATATTTTTTTTACCTTATCGATCTTACCAATGGACAAATGTGGGATAAGCAAACTGCCTGTCGAAGTCCCCAAATAAAGGTCATAAGTACGGTTTTGCTCGCGTATTAAATACTCGGCAACGCCTCCTGCGAAAGCTCCTTTACTTCCACCACCTGAAATGACCAATGCTCTCATATGCTACTTGACAATTTGTTGGAACGAAAAATTTTCACCATAAAATTCTTTTATAATACTACTACTTTTAGGTTGAATTTCCTAAAGGGAATCATTTTAACCTAATCACTAAAAACGTTAACCAATACTTTTGCTTTAGTTAGTCGTAAGTAGTTTTTGAACCTTATCGGGCAGACTAACCGACAGGCTAAGAAAGCGTTTTTTAAAGTTTTCACTTTGTAATAAATTCTTTATAGTGTCTGTGCAAAACTTATTAAATCGCCAGTTAGGATGCGTTGCCGCGTAAGACAAATTAATTAATGATTGATCGGTAAAAGTATTTGAAAAAGCTAAGAAATTAAATGCAAATCTACGCAAGCCTATAGGGTGATTTGTGTAGGTATAACGATTCATTTCTTCACGAAATTCCTTTCTTTTTTCATTGGTAAAACCTGGGGTATTTAGGGCTAAAGCCAACCAAGCTGTTCTTATATTTTTATTATTATCGCCAATCCTGCTTTTAGTAATTTCTAAGTAATCCTTTTGGTGTTTCTCAAAATTATTCCAGAGTTGATATAGTGCTAATTCAACAGTTTCGTAGGAGTTTGATTCTAGTAACTTTCTAAACTTAAGCTCATAAACATCGGGGATTTCATTGAAGGTTTCGGCAATCGTTTTTAAAACTAAAGGCTGGTTGGTTTTAAATGCTTTATCTAATAACACAAAAGCTTCTGGCGAGCGTTCTTCTTGTAACTGAGAAACTGCTTCGCTTGCTAAATATGGATTTACTGGGAAATTTAAA
>JAHDEF010000195.1 GCA_020628975.1 Aquimarina sp.
AATTGAGTTCCGTATTGTAAGGAAGCTGCACCTCTTACAATTTGCACTTCTTCCAAAGCCTCTAATGGTGGAGAATAGTAACTTTCAGGATAACCCAACACATCTGCACTTATATCGTAACCATTTTGGCGGGTATTAAAATTTGCAGATCGATTGGGGTCTAATCCTCTACCCCCAATATTTAATTGTAAACCCGCATTTTCGGTTTCATAAATATTTAAGCCTGCTACTTGGGCATAGGCTTGCCTTGGGTTTCCTGAGGCTTTATTGGATACTTGCTGCTCAATTAAAACCACCTCTGTTTTTTTACCTGCGTAAATAGCAGTTCCCTCGACATCTTTTAGCTTCTTAATCCCAAAAACTTTTTGGCGTTGTTGGTTGATGACTACTTCGTTTAAATTAGCTTTCAGTGGGGCTAAACTAATTTTCACTAACGCCTTTTCAGCAGGATTAACTTCTACTTCTATAATATCATAGCCGTAGTTGATAATTACCAAAGTTTGAGGTATTGCTTCTAAATTTATTGTAAAAAACCCTTGCTTATTGGTATAAACCGTTTTTGAAGTTTCTTTACTGTAAATTTCTGTATTGCTTAAAGGTTTTTGCGTTGTTTCATCGACTACTGTTCCTGAAAAACTAACCTGCGCACTTATGGTTTGTATGAAAAAACAACAAACTATAAATAATTTAAATTCCTTTAATTGTTCCATGAAATGGCAAAATCCATTTTTTATGCGCAAATGATTCTTTCACATTTGCTAAGTTAATATTAGGGTCAATAAACGCTTGACTTATACGCCCATTTAAAGTGACGTAACAGTCGACATATACTTCAGGGTTTTCTATTCCCTCGGTTTTATAATGATCTCGCAACTTATGAGCATATTGCAACATAAAATCAGGTTGCGTACTCATTTGTTTGATTTGATTACTCGTTAAAAAGTCATTATTACGTATCTCAAAACGCTTTTCAGTTTTAGGATTTACTATCGTAAAAGTAGCTAAACCCACTTTTTCGATTAACATCACTCGCCACGAAAAACGATAGCCCTCTTCTGTCCAAAATAACTCGCCAGGATAGCTTAAATAACGCCATGGCAAAAGTAATTGAATCGTAAAAAAAATGAGGACAACAGGATAAACTATTTTATGGGTAGTGTAATTTGTGTTTTTAGATGGACTAGAAATTTTCTTTTTTGGTAAACCCAGATAGCTGAATATTCTTTTTAGTAACAAAATTATTTTTTCATGAAATGCACTATCAAAAAAGATGAGAGTAGCTAGTATCATGATATAAGGAAACATACCAATAGGGAACAACATTCGCGTGAGTAAATGAAATACTACCACAAATACGTAAGCTATATTTCTTGTTTTTTTATTTATTAAGAAGAAAATGATTAATACATCATATAACATTCCAAACCAGCTAAAAGCGTAATGCAGCCATTCATAATGGAATATGTTTCCTAAAATGGGAAAATCTGTTTTAACTCGTAGCCACATTTTTAAGGGTTGCGCATGCAATAGCCAATCTGAATTTATTTTAGCCAATCCGGCGTAGAAATATACAATAGCTAATAAAAGTTTGACGCTATCAATAGTCCATCGAGGTATGTTTTCCACACGAAGTTCTTTCCTTGTCAATGTATCTACTGAAAAGTAAGCGTGTGCTGGTAGAAATATCATTAAAAAGCTTAGTACACTAACAAAGTAATAGTGATTTAGGTAAGTCGTTTTATCGATAAGTTCTATGTATGTAAAACTCAAAAAAAACGTGATTATGCTGAATCGATATTTGTACCCTAGCGCTACAGTAATTGCTGATAGCGCACAAATAACAAATAACACATATGTCCACTGCCCTAAAGGTTTAACAAAATCAAAACCATAATACGAGAAATAGAACTTGGGATTTATATATAGTTCTTCTACCCAACCTTTACTCCAAAACCTTACAATGCTCAAAAACATCATTGACCCAAACAAAATACGAAAGACAGCCAATGGGGCTGCCTTTACTGTTTTATTTAGATATTTCGTTATCATTATTATTAGTCTCCGTCGTTATCAATAAAAGTTATGCTTATGCCAAGTACAGAAACCAAATCTACTTTGAGAAGTGTAACTACTTTCTGAATTTTATCTCTAGTGGCTAACATTTTTGCATTTTCAGTTTCAACTTGTAATTTTAAGTTATCATCAAGAGCCTCAATTGCATTTTCAGCTTCTAAAAAAGCTAATTTTACTTTTGCATCTAAGCCATCTTCCCCTAATTCAATAAGTATTTTTGACCAGCTTAAGGTACTCTCTTCTGTACCTAAATAAAAAAGCTGTACATCATCAAAAGCTTCGATTAATAAGGCTTTTGACTGACTTGGATTAAATAAAGATTCTATAGTTTCAGGAGAAGGCGAACCATCAAACTTACCTGCTGGGAAATCTATTTTACTTGATCGTACTCTTTTTTCTAAGTGCTCAACATAAGTATTATAAAAGCTGTTCGCAAAACCAGATTCATCTCTAATTTGGTCTGCTCGATTTACAAAATCAGTACTTACAGCTGCTGTTAGCGTAGTAATACGAGATACTACTTGGTCAAGGTAACCTTTATACGATACTGCATTAGCCCCTGTAAAAAAAGAAACAATGGCTTCATCATTATCACCCAACCCATACAACAAGTAATCTAAAGCAGGAAAGCCTTGGCGATCTTGATTTTGAATACTGGCAAAATTTTCATTTTCATAATTCAGAATGAATTCGGTAATACCGCTTAAAGCTAATGGGTGTGCATTTAGATTTAAATAGTAATTTAAATTTTCAGTTACATTAGATTCGTACTTCCCAATAGGTTGAAAACTGAAATAAGCGGTTAAATACGCATTTCGTAAATCTTGTAAATTATCGCTAGAAGGTTCTTCAACAAAAGTAGTTTTAGATAATTCTAAGGCTTTAAGATCTGCATTAAATTTCTCAAATTCAGGAATCAAATGCTGATCTACAATATTGTCTAATAAAGTAATGGAATCGAAAACATTATTATCGCCTGGCTTTAAGTCATCATCACAACCAAACAAAAAAACACTTGAAAAGAGTACTAAAAAAACCTTCTTAAACATCTTCATTTTTTTAAAATTCAAAAGTAAAAATAAGCTTCGTTAATGGTCGTTAAACAAAGCTTATTATAGTGTTTACTTATTCATTTAATTTGCAGCAGCTGTTGATTCAGCTTCTGCTACGGTAAAGTCAAAACGAGCTGCAATATCTTCTGCCATTTTATTTGCTTTCGATAAATCGTCAGCTAAATCCCAAAAGCCATCTCCAGCATCTAACGTAGCTATAAATGCATCTACTTCTGATGGCGTGAAATAAGGATTACCATTATCTGGGTTTTGCGTAAACCTTAAGGAATAAATAAATCCATAACCTTCAGACCAATCGTGAAAAGCACTACCATCTGTTGTAGCTACTTTACCATTATCAGCTATTTTTTTAGCACCTTGTTTTAAATAATACACCGCTCTAATTCCAATCACTTTCGATAATTCAAAACGAATGATATCTGCTTGTTTTTCAGACTCAGCATAATCTTTAGCCACTAAAGCAGCACGCCCTATTTTGAAAGCTTGAAATATATCGTCGGCAATTCCTTTGAAATCAGCATCGGCTTCTACACG
>JAHDEF010000196.1:0-2385 GCA_020628975.1 Aquimarina sp.
ATCTGGTAAGAACGTAATGGCTACAGCTTCCAAATAAGGTAATTGTACCCCTTTTTCATCTTTTTCGAAATATAACGGGTTTTTACGAAGTACAAGTTTTTCGTTTTCAGTCCAAGCCTTTACATAAAACGGCCCTGTGCCAATGGGTTTTCTTCTATAATCGTAGTCATTTTCAAACTGTTCTTTAGGAATTACAGAAAAATGGCGCATGGCCAATAAACTTAAAAAAGCAGGAAATGGTTGTTTTAAGGTAATCTGCAAGGTGTTGTTGTCAATGGCTTTAAAATTTTCTACTTGATTTAATGTCCAGCTTCCTGGTCCAGCTACATTAGGATCTTTTAATCGATTAATGCTGAACACAAAATCAGCAGCAGTAACTCTTCTAGTTTCATCTTTAAAAATTTCGCTTTTATGAAAATATACATCGTCTCTCAAATGAAACGTATAGGTCTTAAGATTTTCGCTAATTTCCCAAGAAGTTGCCAAGTCGGGAATGACCATTAAGTCATTATTAAGTTGTACTAAGCTGTTGTAAATTTGATTAGTAACCCAAATAATTTCCTTTTTACTAGCAAAAGCAGGGTCTAGCGAAGTAATATTATCGTTTTCATTATATCTAAATACTAAGTGATCTCGCTTTTTAGATAATGGAGTACTGCAATTGTAAAAGCATAAAGTGCTAATAGTTATAAGAAATAGTGATTTCAATTTTAGTTGGTATCTTTGCATACCTTTTTTCGGTCTAATGTTAGAAGGGATTTTGGTATAAAAGTAAACTATTCCATAGATATGGCTTCCACAAAAAAAGTAGCATTTTACACCTTGGGTTGTAAACTTAACTTTTCAGAAACTTCTACCATTGCGCGTAATGTTGCTAAGGAAGGTTTTGAGCGTGTAGACTTTTCAGAAGTAGCCGATTTATACGTAATCAATACTTGTTCGGTAACAGAAAATGCCGATAAGCGTTTTAAAACTATTGTCAAACAAGCTTTAAAAGCTAATGAAGAGGCTTTTGTCGCTGCTGTAGGATGTTATGCTCAATTAAAACCAGAGGAATTGGCAGCTGTTGATGGTGTTGATTTGGTGTTGGGAGCAACAGAAAAATTCAATATTACCAATTACATAGATGATTTGACTAAAAAACAAGAAGGTTCAGTACATGCTTGCGAAATAGAAGACGCAGATTTTTATGTGGGGTCTTATTCGATAGGTGATCGAACGCGCGCTTTCTTAAAAGTACAAGATGGATGTGATTATAAATGTACCTATTGCACGATTCCTTTAGCAAGAGGTATTTCAAGAAGTGATACTTTGGAAAATGTTTTAAACAATGCTGCCGAAATTAGTGCAAAAGGTATTAAAGAAATTGTGCTTACAGGGGTCAATATTGGTGATTACGGGAAAGGAGAATTCGGAAATAAAAAACATGAACACACTTTTCTAGAATTAGTCCAAGCGCTAGATAAAGTAAAAGGAATTGAACGTCTTCGTATATCTTCGATAGAACCTAATTTATTAAGAAACGAAACTATTAATTTTGTAGCGCAATCGCGAACCTTTGTTCCTCATTTTCATATTCCTTTACAGTCAGGTTCAGATGAATTATTGAAGCGGATGAAGCGTCGATATTTGAGTAATATATATGTTGATAGAGTAGCTCAAATTAAAGAAATCATGCCACATGCTTGTATTGGAGTAGATGTTATTGTAGGTTTTCCTGGGGAAACAGACGAGTTGTTCTTGGAAACCTATAATTTCTTAAATGAATTACCGATTTCTTACTTGCATGTATTTACGTATTCTGAACGTGATAATACAGAGGCGGCAGAGATGGATGGGGTAGTACCGCAACACGTGCGCTCAAAAAGAAGTAAAATGCTTCGTGGTTTGTCTGTAAAAAAGCGCTATGCTTTTTATGAATCTCAAATAAGAACAGAAAGAACGGTTTTGTTTGAAGGAGATAATAGAGAAGGGTATATGTATGGATTTACGGAGAACTATGTCAAGTTAAAAACTCCGTGGAATCCTGAATTGGTAAATACACTTCAACAAGTCCGATTAGAGAAGATTGATGAAGATGGAATGGTTGCTATTTCTTTTCTAAAGAAGCAGGAAGAAGAGGAATCAATAAAGAAGGCATTGGGTTTTTAATTTAAAAATAGTGCTTTGCTTTTGAAATTCTTCATTCTGAATTCATCATTCATAATTCTAGTTTACTATTTTTGCCGCGAATAAAACTTTTATTACATGTTATCAGTTTCTAATTTATCAGTACAGTTTGGAAAGCGAGTGCTTTTTGATGAAGTAAATACTAAGTTTTCTCATGGAAATTGCTACGGAATTATCGGAGCAAACGGAGCGGGAAAATCTACGTTCTTAAAAATC
>JAHDEF010000196.1:2395-3660 GCA_020628975.1 Aquimarina sp.
ATTACTGTTTGGAAAGCGATTTTGATGATGTAAACATTTTCTCACGGAAATTGTTACGGAATCATTGGTGCCAATGGTGCAGGGAAATCTACTTTTTTGAAGATTTTAACTGGAAAGATGGAGCCAACCTCGGGTCATGTGCACCTTGAAAAAGGAAAGCGTATGTCGGTATTAGAGCAAAATCATAATGCTTATGATGAGCATACGGTATTGGAAACTGTTGTAATGGGAAACAAAGAACTGTTTAAAATTAAAACAGAGATTGACGCCTTATATGCGGATTATACCGACGAAAATGCAGAGAAAATCGGAGAACTTCAAGTGAAGTTTGAAGAAATGGACGGGTGGAATGCTGACAGTAATGCTGCACAACTACTTTCTAGTTTGAACATAAAAGAAGAACACCATTATACAGTAATGGGAGATCTTGATGGAAAACAGAAAGTACGTGTGTTGATTGCGCAAGCTTTATTTGGTAATCCGGATGTTTTAATTATGGATGAGCCTACCAATGATTTAGATTATGAAACGATCGTTTGGTTAGAACATTTCTTAGCTAATTATGAAAATACGGTGATTGTAGTTTCGCATGACCGTCACTTTTTAGATGCGGTATGTACGCATATTTCAGATATTGATTTTGGGAAAATTAATCATTATAGTGGTAATTACACATTTTGGTATGAATCATCTCAATTAGCAGCTAAACAAAGAGCGCAACAAAATAAGAAAGCAGAAGAAAAGAAAAAGGAATTACAAGAATTTATAGCGCGATTTAGTGCCAATGTAGCCAAATCGAAACAAGCGACTTCTCGTAAAAAAATGATCGAAAAGTTAGATATTGAACAAATCAAGCCTTCTAGCCGTCGATATCCCGCAATTATTTTTGAACGTGAGCGTGAAGCAGGAGATCAAATTTTGAATGTAGAAGGATTGGCAGCAAGTATTGAAGGTGATATTTTATTTAAGAATATCGATATCAATTTAGCGAAAGGGGATAAAGTGGTTGTTTTCTCTAAAGATTCTCGAGCTGCGACTGCTTTTTATCAAATTTTAAATGAAAAGCAAAAAGCTGATGCAGGAACTTTTCAATGGGGAGTTACAACGAATCAATCATATTTACCTTTAGATAATAGTGAATATTTTGATGAAGAAGTCAATCTAATTGATTGGTTGCGCCAATATGCACAAACAGAAGAAGAGCGTGAAGAAGTAAATATCCGTGGTTTTTTAGGGAAAATGATTTTTAGTGGAGAAGAAGCTTT
>JAHDEF010000197.1:0-1691 GCA_020628975.1 Aquimarina sp.
TCTTTATAAGAAAGAGAATCAGATGGGTATTGCCATGTTGTAGCCCCCATTACATCTCCTAATTTCCAGTCTGCTTTAGCTGTATTTTCGTGCTTATTATGACAAGACACACATGGTGCAGCCATTGCTACATCTGCAAACATTGCTGTATGTACTTTTTGAGTTTCGTCGAAGAAATACTGTGGCTTTCTATCTTTCTTAATTTTTTCAAATAGCTCAGCTTGCTTTCCTTCTAATTTATTGGAAGCATTAATTGGATAGTCAGACCCTAAGTATAATCCTAATGGGACTGGACTTTTTCTGATATCCGCAGAAATTCCACGTAAGAATAACGCTGGTAGTGGCCCTGCCTCTACTTCATCATCTTGCCAATCCTCATCGAACTTCATTCCTTGTTTCTTTCCTGCTCCTACAATACCTTTTGTATAAAGCGTTCTTGTGATGTCATTTTCCGCAGCTACCATCTCTAGTACTTCTTCTACAGAAAAAGCCTTAGTTGATGCTACATCAGTAGTCTCTTCTTCTGGAATTCCTTTTCCACAAGAAAGTAAAGTAAATGTCGCTGATGAAATTACTAGTAAGCGTTTTGTAAGTTGTAAACTTGCTTTTTTCATTGGTATTAGTATTTAATGTTATTCCACTTGTCCTTAGAAACAAAAGACCACAATAGTCTATTATTTCTGTTTTTGAATTTTTAACACTTCTTACTATTAATAGCAAGCAACTTTAGGGAGATGCTTTAAAACACTTAGATTAACTAAGTATTCTTATCCAAAATTACGTATAAATACTTAGTTTACACTTAAAATGATTCACATTTCTTGAATACGGAGATCATTTTTTCGAAATCTCTATTTTAAACACGATGCTTAACATTTGTTTTCAATACAATCTGAATAAAGCACCCTATTATTGAATTTTTGTTACTTAAAACTTTCACTTATTAAGATAAGTAAAACAAAACCTATTTTTCTTTGAGCAATTCTAAATAAACCCATTAATCACCTTAATAATTAAATATCGGTATATCTATAATTCATATATTTAAAAAACTGAAATTCAAACAACTAAAAATGAAATCTATAATTGATTTTTCTCAAAATATAGATCTTGAAAATAGAAGGGTTTTACTCACTACACTGAAACTAGATCATTTCGACGCATTATTACCATTTTGAGAAAAAGAACCCGAATTATGGAAATATGCACTACAATCTGCAGAAGGAGAAAAATTATTAAATGAATACCTCCGAGATGCATTAGCTTTGAAAACCAACGAAACTGCATTCCCCTTCGTTGTCTTTGATAAACAAAAACAACAAATAGCTGGAATGACTCGGCTATACAACTACGACAAGGTCCACAATACAATTTCTATTGGACATACTTGGTATGGAAAAGATTTCCAAGGAACGGGATTAAATAAACATTGTAAATTTCTGTTATTATCTCAAGCCTTCGACACATGGAAATTAGAAAGAGTAGAATTCCGTGCAGATTATAGAAACAAAAGATCTATTAACGCTATGAAAGCCATTGGATGTGTGGAAGAAGGTATTTTACGAAGTAACTGTAAAAGTTTGGATGGACGTAGAGATAGTATTATACTGAGTATCCTAAAAGATGAATGGAATGATACTACTAAGAACCTATTAAAGTCAAAGCTTAGCTGAACAGACTCAACTAAGCTT
>JAHDEF010000197.1:1701-3207 GCA_020628975.1 Aquimarina sp.
ATTTATCTTTGATTTTAATTTATTTTCCCTTGAGATACTTCTCTACTAATTGAATGTATTTTTGCTTAGCTTCATCCTTAGAAAGGTGTTTTACCTGAAAAATCGCATTCATTTTAAAGGAATTTCTCATTTGAATAGCATCAGAAGGACGATATAAATTCGTCATTTCGGTAGCTTGCTTGTAATAAGCATAAAACTTCAGCTTTACATCTACGGGTAATACAATCCTAGTGCTATTAGCAATATGTAAAGCCTCTAAGAATTTCTTATGTAACTCCTCGTTTTCCATGTATAATCTAAGCTTCGATTCTAGCGATAATTGTTTCTCCTCCTCTTACTTTTTGCTCTAAAGAAACATCAATTTTCGTACCTAATGGTAAGAATACATCAACACGAGAACCAAATTTAATAAAACCATTATCAGCTCCTTGTGCTACCTGAGTACCTTCTTTGGCATAACTAACAATACGTTTTGCTAACGCACCAGCTATCTGACGATATAAGATACTGATTTTATTGTTTTCTAACACCACAGTAGTACGTTCATTTTCCTCGGATGATTTAGGATGCCAAGCGACCAAAAACTTACCTGGATGGTATTTACTGAAAGCTACCTTACCCCCTATTGGATTTCTAGTTACATGCACATTTAATGGAGACATAAAAATAGAAACTTGAAGACGCTTTTCTTTATAATATTCTTTCTCAAACACTTCTTCGATTACAACAACTTTTCCATCTACAGGAGAAACTATTGTGGTATCATCTAGTATTGTATTTCTTTTAGGGTTTCTAAAAAACTGTAGTACGATAACTAATATGAAAGCTACCAAAACATACAAAAAACCCTGTATATACGTGTTTGGAACTAAAAAAATAGCTACTCCTAAAATAGCAGCAACAATAACTAATGTGATTGAAATAATAGTATTTCCTTCCTTGTGAAACATAGAAAAATTCTCTTATAAACTTAATAGCAAAAGTACAAAAGGACTTGCATATAATACACTATCTAGGCGATCATAAATTCCTCCATGACCTGGCATAATATTACCACTATCCTTGACTCCTGCAATACGCTTGAACTTCGATTGTACCAAATCTCCGACAGAACCGATAATGCTTGCTATGACGCCGTATAGCAACCAGTGGTACAAATCTATAACCCCGGCATATCTATACAATAAATAACTTGCAATTATAGTAGCCACAAAACCACCTACGAAACCTTCTACACTTTTGTTAGGCGATATTGACGGAATCAACTTTGTTTTTCCGATACTTACTCCCGTTAAATAGGCAAAGCTATCGTTTACCCAAATTAAAATAAAAAGGCCTAAAATGAGGAACGTTTCAAACTTGCCATACACAAAAGGAATGTATGACATGGCAGCAAAACCTAAAATTTGGTATCCTAAAATAGTTAGCGGATTTGATCTTTTATCGTAAATGAATTTAAACTTCTCAGCTCCTTTTAATCCTAAAAACAATAACAAATTAATAGTT
>JAHDEF010000197.1:3217-3595 GCA_020628975.1 Aquimarina sp.
AAACCCCAAAACCCTAAAACTATCAAACACAAGGATGAATTTCGGAATGCATAAAATGCTAATACTCCTAAAATGATGTAAACTGTAAAATACATCGCCTTATTCCCATTTACTAAATTCAAGAATTCATTAAGACATAATAAACCGAGAATTACAACGACAGGTAAGTAGAAATATTCACCAATAATCGCTGCTCCGATTATTACGGCAATATAAACAGCCCCTGACAATGCTCTTGTTACTAATTCTTTCATGTAGTTATCAATTCTTGGTAGAAACTTTTACAAATCTTCGATTAGTAGCAAGTATAAATTTTTGGTCACATTACCGTAATTCATAAAATTATCCTCCTCTTTTTTTGAAAGGTCGAAATGCTGA
>JAHDEF010000198.1 GCA_020628975.1 Aquimarina sp.
ATTATTTCATGATAATAAAACTTATTACCTGTTAATTTAGGTAATAATGATAAAGGTAAGTAAATACTCGAACGTATAATTGCGTCAGCATCTTCTTCAGAAGAAACATCTTCAAATTTAACACGCAATCCACTTCCTTTATAAGCACGAATACTTTCAATAAAAAATGGAACCAGATTTCCGTCAAAATCGACGAAAACTGATTCCATTTCTTGATACATTTCAGGGTAATCAGTGTCTAACTTAATAACCACCTCACCCTTGAAGCTAAACTTGCCAACGATTTTACCTAGATAAAAACATTCATCTTTTTGCATGATCGCTGCTGTTTAAATAATTATGCTTCAGCTGATTCTTCAGCAGCTCCCTCTTCGGTAGCTTCTTCAGTAGCAGCTTCTGCCTTTGCAGCAGCTTCCGCTTCTGCTTGTGCAGCGGCAGCATCTGCCTCACGTTTAGCATTTACTGCTTTTTCAGCTTCTATAGCTTTTGCTTTAGCAGCTTCTGCTTCAGCAACTAGCCCTTCTTTTTCAGCTTGTACTTTTCCTTCTTTTTCTGATAACCAAGCTTGGAATTTTTCTTCAGCTTGCTCTTCAGTTAATGCTCCTTTACGAACACCACCTAATAAGTGATATTTTAACATCACTCCTTTTTTTGATAAAATGTTACGAGCCGTATCTGTTGGCTGAGCTCCATTTTCTAACCATTTTACTGCTGAATCAACGTCTAATTCAATAGTAGCAGGGTTAGTGTTTGGGTTGTAAATTCCTACTTTGTCTAAAAATTTACCATCTCTTTTTGCACGCGCATCAGCGGCAACTAACCAATAGAAAGGCTTTCCTTTCTTACCGTGTCTTTGTAATCTTAATTTAACAGGCATAAAATTATTTTTGTGAGGTGCTCGACCTCGATTATAATTGAGGGTGCAAAATTACTATTTTAATATCTAACTTACCGTAATTTACCATCACTTTTTTAATACAATTTAATCACTTTAACACAAATAGCTTTCTAATACACTTTTATTTGATATCATTATCAGAATTAAGTTCTTAAAATCTCTTGCTTATCAGCTTTTGTACACCTTTTCTAAAACTTATCTTAGCACAATATTTGACAAATTATTGAGAGACTATCTGAACTATACAAGCAAAGACTGAACGAAGTCGAAGCCTGATTATTGAAGGAAACAAAAAATATTTCAGCTTCGCTCAATTTTCAAGTATTAGTTTTATTATTTTCAGAACACTTCTCAGGTCAACCTAATATTTCGACTTTAAACCCAAAGCATGTCACAAAAAGTTAGTGGATTTTCAAAACTTACCAAAGAAGCTAAAATTGATTGGTTAGTAACTCATTTTTTACATCAATCGAAAGACGCCAAAAAAACGCTTCTTACTTATTGGAATAATGACAATGATTTACAGCAACTTCACGATGAATTTTCGGAAAATACGTTAACTAATTTTTATTTACCATTTGGAATTGCACCAAACTTCACCATAAATAATAAGGTTTATACCATACCAATGACTATCGAAGAAAGTTCTGTAGTCGCTGCAGCAAGTAAAGCTGCCAAATTTTGGGACAAGCGCGGAGGTTTTAAAACAAAGGTAATTAGTACTGAAAAAATTGGGCAAGTGCATTTTTCGTTTCTTGGGGGATTTGAAAAACTTTCTACTTTTTTCAATAAAATTAAACCTCAACTAATTGATAGTATCAAAAGCATACAATCAAGCATGAAAAAAAGAGGTGGCGGATTGATTGATATTGAACTTAGGGATAAAACCCTTGAAGTTAATAATTACTACCAACTACACTGTACTTTTGAAACTGTAGATGCCATGGGGGCCAACTTTATAAATACATGCTTAGAAGAGTTCGCTCAAACATTTAAAGTACTGGCTTTTAATGAAGAAAGTTTTACTGAAGCTGAGAAAGAAGTCGAAATCATTATGAGTATTTTGTCGAACTACGTCCCCAATTGCATTGTTCGAGCCGAGGTATCATGTCCTGTAGCTGACTTACCAAACACCAAACAGCTTTCTGCTAAAGCCTATGCCGAAAAATTTGTTCGCGCCGTACGTATTGCTGAAAAAGAACCTTACAGGGCCGTAACACACAATAAAGGTATTATGAATGGTATTGATGCCGTGGTTATTGCTACAGGTAATGATTTTAGGGCAATCGAAGCTGGCGCACATGCCTATGCTGCAAAAAGCGGACAATATAGTAGTCTTACACACGCAACAATTGAAAATGATATTTTTAATTTTTATATAGAAATACCTCTGGCTGTGGGTACTATTGGCGGATTAACATCATTGCACCCTGTAGTAAAATTAGCCTTAGAAATCCTAGGGAAACCAAACGCAAAAGAACTTATGGAAATTATAGCCGTAGCAGGCTTAGCACAAAACTTTGGGGCTGTAAATTCTTTAATAACTACAGGAATTCAAAAAGGACATATGAAAATGCACTTATTAAATATTTTGAATCAGCATCAAGCTACTGAAAATGAAAAAAAAGCTATTGTAACCTATTTTGAAAAAAATACGGTAACGCATAGTGAAGTAATTCATCAGCTAGAGTTATTAAGAAACTAGATTCAGGATTCAATGACTCAAGATTCAAGACGCCTAAATTATCTTGAATCTTGGTTCTTTGTCTCTTGATTCTAATCATAAATTAGTATGCAACATCAAGAATACTACAGTCACGGAAAACTGCTTATCACAGGGGAATATGTTGTTCTTGATGGAGCAAAAGGATTAGCAATACCCACTAAAAAAGGCCAATTATTAAGGGTTGAAGAAAATGATGCTTCCATAATCACTTGGACTAGTTTCGATTGCCATAACACATCTTGGTATAAAACTTCAATAGCTGTTTCGGCACTACAAAAAGAAAATTCCCCGAAGGGAAATTCTTCATTTGACACCACCTTGTTTAAAATACTTTGGCAGGCACAACAACTAAATCCAAATTTTTTAAATCCCCAAAAAGGGTACAATGTTACCACACATCTTGAATTTGAACGACTTTGGGGCTTAGGCTCTTCATCCACATTAATAAATAGCATAGCTTTATGGGCAAAGGTGAATCCTTTTGAATTACTCGCCTTAAGTTTCGGAGGAAGTGGTTACGACATTGCAGCCGCCAGTGCCAACAGTCCAATTCTATTTAATCATACCGCAAAAAAATATCAACCAGAAGTTACACCTGTGACTTTTAATCCTAAGTTTAAAGATGATTTGTTTTTTATTTATTTAGAAAATAAGAAAAGTAGTAAAGAGGCTATTAAAAATTACCGATCGCTAGATGCAGATAATCTTTCTACGATTATTAACGAAATTAATGGTATAACCGACCAATTACTCTTGTGCGATCATCTAGAGAACTTCGAAGATTTGTTAAATCAACATGAAAGTTTACTTGCCAAAACCTTAAAAACACCTACAATCAAAACACAACGTTTTGCGGATTACCCAAAAACTATAAAAAGTTTAGGTGGCTGGGGAGGTGATTTTGTTTTAGTTACAGCAACACCTAATGGCTTAAATTATTTTAA
>JAHDEF010000199.1 GCA_020628975.1 Aquimarina sp.
TAATTACTTTAGATATTAATAATTGTTCCTCTTTAGGAGGTACAGGAATATATAATTGTTTAATCCTATCAACCGAAAGTCCAGGTTGTGCGGCTGCATTAGAATATTGGTTGAGATTCATTATTTTCATTAACTCTCCAATCCAAATAACATCACAATTTTGAATTGGACGAGCTACAACAGCATGTTCAGAAGCGTAAAATTTGCCTTGAGCATAATTAATGTTTCCACACAATGCGCCTTGTCTTCCAATTAAAGGAAAAAAGCCCTCGTGAGTATAAGTTTCTGTATAACCACGTAATCCATTTCCACCATAAACTGGATAAGTTCCAGTTTTATCTATGGCTGTTGAAGTAATGCTATTTCCACTTTTTAATAAAACAATATCTTTTAAACGTTTACGTCTCCAATGACTTGGCATTTGATTCATCCAATTAATTTCAGAACTATTTAAGAAAGCGTCTGGGTTTATACCTAAAGTTAATAATTCCGTGAGTTTGTTTTCTTGATGGTGTTGTAATTTCACCAACTGCTCCTCCTTAATGGCAATAATACGGTCTATTTTGGCGGTGGCTTTGTCTAAATATTCGGCTATAGCTTTTTGCTCGGTGAGGGGAGGTAGAGGGATGTTTATTGAACTAAATTTATAATCATCAATTGCAGGATAAGAAACACCAACAGACATTGAAAAGAAAAAATCTTTTGAATATTCAGTTAATAAGAAGTAGTAAAGAAATCTTTCATCTAAAATTGAATTATACTTAGGTTTACAAACAAAAAAACCTGTTGAACAGATAAGGTTTTCTATGTCAAAGTTTATGTTTGCAACTGCTTGAAGATTTGTTCTTACCGAAGAAATAACAGTATCGTTTTTCTTTACTATTCTTCTTGCTCGACTTGGAGCTTCTTCAAAAGTTAAAGATTTAATTTCATGAAAGTCTACAATTCCTAAATTATTTACATTGCTAATATCTAAGTAGTTTATAGTATAATCTTTATCTGTTTTATTACTAAGAACATTATCATTTATAATACAAATATCTCTTAAACGGTCAGCTCGCCAATGCTCAGGAATTTCCCCTAACCACTCAATGCCGCTATCTTTATACCTATATTTTTCCATCTTACAATGCTTTAATTTCGTTGAGTAATTGGGTGGCTTCTGCTTCTAGTTTCCAAAACTGTTCTATGAGTACATCGCTGCTTTCGGGTTCTTGGTATTTGTAGAAATATTTATTGGGCAATATTTCGTAGCCCAATTGTTCGTATTCTTGCCAATTAACGATTTGGTAGTCAATTTCTTTGGCTAAAAAAGCATTGATGTAGGCTGTTTTATCGCTAGTTGTTCTATCAAAGGGGATGTACTCATTGTCTATAATATAGTGTCGGTGGTAATAAGTTGCGGATTTAGTTTGGCTTTTCAACCATTTTTTAATCTCGTTCAGTTTTAGGTCTTTTAGTGTTGTTACTTGTTCTCTAAGCAGTTGGGCTACAAGGGTTTCAAAAGCGGTAGAGCCATCAATATTTATTTCAAAATCAAGTTCATTAACCTTTAGGCTTACTGTAAAATCGCCAAACAATTCAAACGCCTTTTTCATATTGGCATTATTGATTTGCTTGCTAAAATCTTCGGTAATCCACATGGGTTCACCGTTTTCGTCTTCTTGCCAAAAGGTAACTTTCACTTTATGAAAAGCAAAATCGGTGGCATGAAATTTTTTGCAATATTCGTTGGTTTCCCAATGGGTAAACTGTTGATGTATCCATTGGCGATTTTTGTTTGTAATTCGGTTTCGTTTATTGCCGAAAGATTTGGGTTCTTTTTCAAATTGCTCTCGTGCATTGATAATGAGTACGTGGTCTTTTTTATGGGTAGGTTTGTTATTGTTCAATAGCCAGATGTAGGTATAAATGCCTGTATTGTAAAACATTTGGTCGGGCATCATAACAATGGTATCTAGTAAGTCATTTTCTAAAATAGAACGTCTTATTTCGCTTTCGCCCTGTGTAGCATCGCCATTACTAAGCGGCGAACCATTAAACAAAATGGCTATTTTAGAACCGCCTTTGCTTTGCGGTTTCATTTTTTCTATCATGCTTAATAAAAACAACAAAGCCCCATCATTACTAGGAGATATACCTGCTTGATAACGGGAAGTTTTGAGTTTTAGAACATGTTCTTTATAAGGAGACCAATCTACCCCAAAAGGCGGATTAGAAATCATATAATCAAAGGTTTCTCCAGCATGTTGGTCGCCATCATCTTCAATGCTTTCAATATGTGGTATTAAAGAATTACCGTTGGTGATGTTACCTCCTGTTTCTCCTTTGAGGAGCATATCGGCTTTACAAACCGCATAATTTTGCGAGAGGAGTTCTTGCCCATTTAGTAAAACCAATTGTTCGGTATTGGCAATGCCTTTAGGAGTTTTGGCTTTATCAATTAAATGTTCTTTGGCAATAGAGAGCATACCACCTGTACCGCAGGCAGGGTCGTAGAGAGAAATGGATTTTTTACTGCTTTCAGGCTCAAAATCAATCTCCATCAAGTCCACCATTATCCTAATGATTTCTCTGGGGGTAAAGTGTTCGCCTGTATCTTTAGCATCATCTTGTGAGAAACGTTGTAAAAGATTTTCATAAACATAACCCATTTCGATATTAGATAATCGCTTAGGACTAAAATCTTCTTCCGCTACGAGTTGAATAATTTCAGACAAACGTTTTTCTTTCACCATTTTGGTAACAACTTGTCGATATTCAAATTTGTCAATAATTTCTTCAATTTTATCGCTAAAACCGTTTAAAAAGTCACGGAAATTGCTTTCTACTAGGGTGCTACTATCTGCTAGAATGCTTTTAAGTGTCCAGTTAGTGGTATTGTAAAAATGGAGTTTCGCTTTTTCGTATTGTTTTATTCTTTTGCTTAGGGTAAGTTCTTTTTCTTTCCCTTTTTCGGCATCTTGTTCATAAAGAGCTTTTATATTTTCTTTCGCAAAAGAATGGTCTTTATCAATAATCATAGCCTTAAATTTGGTTCTATGTTCTTCCAGTACACATTCAATTCTACGAATCATAATCATAGGTAAAATAACCGAAGGATAATCTTTGGCTTTAAATTTCCCTCTTAATTTTATAGCCCCTTTCCAAACTTCGTTGGTCAGGTTTTCTAATCTACTTTTATTAATCATTATAGTTACGCGCTTTATTTGGGACGATTAACTGTCTTGGGTCTATGTTTAATCTCCCCCAATTACATACAGTTCCTATGTTCTTCCTAAAACATGGTTGTATTTATAAACATCAAACATAAAAAATAAAGCTAACACACCCAAATAAATTCTTTTATTTCAATATTCTAAACAGCAAATTTGTAAGGAGATTTGTTTTCATTATCCATTCCATTTAGTAATACCCGAACACGCACTGTAAGTCAATCTATTAGGCTGATGCTACACAAATTTCTTAACGCCTAATTTCAAAAGAACGATAAAAGACATTGTAAATGCTCAATCCTTACAACAAAAACCTTATAGGTTTAGGGTAATTTAAACGTAGCACAG
>JAHDEF010000200.1 GCA_020628975.1 Aquimarina sp.
GATAGGACGTATCGAGATTAGGTAAGTACACAGGCTATTAAAAAAGAAAACGACTTACGAATATTTTTCATAAGTCGTTGATTGTCAGTGGTCGGAATGACAGGATTTGAACCTGCGACCCCACGCCCCCCAGAAGAAAAACAATCCTTTACATCTTATTATATACACTTATACATTTTATATAAAAAACTGTATAACAATACAATACAGCTATTCTGTTTATTAGACTATTTTCATATTTATAGATATTTATGTAATTTTGCTAGTACGTCAGCTAGTACATAAATATTTGTAATGCCAACATTCAAAATCAAATTACATACTAAACGACCTCTAAAAAGTGGTTTATTCGGTATCGTACTTCAAATAGTACACAATAGAAAGCCTACTACTATATCATTAGGTTATGAATGTAGTTTAGCAGATTGGGACAAAGAAAAAGGAATATTTAAACGAACTTATAAAGGTTATCAGACGAAAAATAGAATCCTTCGTAAAGTAATGGATAAAGTAGATACTATAATGGATGAATTTCGATTGTCGAATAAACCCTTTAGTATTGATCTTTTTAGGAAACACTTTATTAATGCAGAAGTAAAAACCCACCTATTAGAATTAATTGATATTATAGCTAATGAATTTCATCAATTAGATAAAATTAGTTCGCGCGACATTTATCGAACCTTAAAAAATAGAATTATAGCCTTTCAAGGAAGTAAAAAAGAAATTCCTTTTACAGATATAGACAAACGCTTCTTAGAACGCTTTGAATTTTTCCTTCGTACAGATGGCGTAAATGATGGAGGGATAAAGCACTATTTAAAATACATACGTTCCATTTATAATAGAGCGATAGAACGAGGATACGCCAAAGAAGAAAATTATCCATTTACAACCGCGCGGAATAAAAACGGCTATTCGTTTAGTCACTTAAAATCAACCGCTACACCAAGAGCTATTTCAATAGAAGAAATGGACAGGATAAAACAAATGGACATTTCCTTATATCCTAAACTCCAACAAGCACACCTTTATTTATTATTTAGCTATTATACTCGAGGAATGAATTTTACGGATATGGCATACTTGAAGTGGACGGATATTTATAATGGACGGATTCATTATACTAGAAGTAAAACTAAAGGTACGTTTAACATTTCCGTTAGCGACAATATCCAAAATATACTCGATCAATTCTTACCCAAAATCAATGATTATATCTTTCCTATTTTATCCGACTTTCACCAAAGCGCAGCACAGCAAAAAAATCGTATCAACAAATGCCGAAGAAAATTTAATACTGATTTAAAAGAGATAGCCAAGATTTGCGCTATAGAAGCTAATCTTACGTCTTATGTAATCCGCCATACCTTCGCCACTACTTTAAAGCAAAAGAATGTAGACATCGCCAAAATAAGTGAAAGCTTAGGACATAGCGATATTAATACGACTAAAGCCTATTTAAAGAATTTTGAAAATAGTGAATTGGATAAATTGGATGAGTTGCTTTAATAACTAATAATAAAAATCTACAATTTTTATATATAAACTAGCCATAATATCGTATTTTGGGGCTTTATTTGTTAGCAATAATAAGAGTTAAATAATAAACCCATAAACAATGGATATAGCTACTTACCTAGATAATGTAAATAATCTATATAAATCAGGTATTGCAAGAGAACACGCCTATCGAGCCGATTTACAAAACTTACTCAATACCTTAATTCCTGATGTTAATGTCACCAATGAACCTGCAAACGTTACGGATTGTGGAAACCCCGATTATGTTATCACCACTAAAGGGCATACAGCTATTCCTATTGGATATATTGAAGCAAAAGACATAGGAAAAGACCTCAATAGTAAATCCTATAAAGAACAATTTACACGCTACAAAAACGCCCTCGATAATCTTATAATTACGGACTACGTTTGGTTTCAATTTTTTCAAAATGGAGAACTCGTCCATGAAATAAGACTAGCAGAACAAACCGATCAAGCGATTATACCAACGCCCGAAAATTTTGACCAGTTTAAAAGCTTAATTCAAGATTTTTGCACCTTCATAGGACAAACCATCAAATCGCCTCAAAAATTGGCAGAACTGATGGCAGGGAAAGCACGTCTTTTACAAAATATTCTTGCTAATGCGGTCACCTCCGATGAAGAAACTCAAGCTAATTCTTCTCTTAGAAGTCAATTAGCTGCCTTTCAGCAAATATTGATAAATGATATTAAACCCAATGAATTTGCCGATATATACGCCCAAACTCTCGCCTATGGTATGTTTGCAGCTCGTTTGCATGACCCAACACTAGGCGATTTTTCCCGACAAGAAGCGGCGGAACTAATCCCCAAATCGAACCCTTTTTTAAGAAAGTTATTCCAATACATCGCAGGCTATGACATTGACGCACGTATCAAAACCACCGTTGACAACTTAGCCGAAGTATTCCGAGCAACTGATATAAAAGAACTCCTCAAAAACTTTGGGAAATCGACCCAACAAAACGACCCCATCATTCATTTTTATGAAACCTTTTTGGCAGCTTATGATCCTAAACTCCGCAAAAGTCGTGGCGTATGGTACACCCCTGAACCCGTCGTCAATTTCATTGTACGTGCCGTTGATGATATTCTCAAAACAGACTTTGGCATCTCGCAAGGATTAGCCGATACCTCCAAAACTAAAATAAAAAAGAAAGTCGTTACCAAAGCTACTGCCGACAGACGTAGTAAACTAAAAGAAGTAGAAATAGAACAAGAAGTACACCGTGTACAAATACTTGACCCTGCCACAGGTACAGGTACTTTCCTTGCCGAAGTTATCAAGCATATTTACAATACCCGTTTTAAAGCCATGCAGGGCGCGTGGAGTGGCTATGTAGAGAATCATTTAATACCTCGCTTAAATGGTTTTGAACTTTTGATGGCATCCTATGCAATGGCACACCTAAAGTTAGACTTACTACTCAAAGAAACGGGCTACCGTAGCGAAAAAGACCAACGCTTTAGAATATACCTTACGAACTCGCTCGAACCCTCTACCAACGAAGTACCCAATCTCTTTATGGCGCAATGGCTGACCGAGGAATCCATCAAAGCGAATGAAGTAAAGCAAGATACGCCCGTGATGTGTGTCATTGGAAATCCGCCTTATGCGGTAAGCAGTACGAATAAAGGAGAATGGATTCAAAACCTAATTGCTGATTATAAAAAGGATTTAAAAGAGAAAACAATCAATTCTTTATCAGATGACTATGTAAAATTTATACGATATGGTCAATATTTTATTGATAAAAATAGTGAAGGTATTTTAGCATACATTTCTAATAATAGTTTTTTAGATGGAATGATCCATAGGAAAATGAGAGAAAGTCTAATAAATAGTTTTACAAAATCTTATATTATTAATCTTCATGGAGATAGCAAAAAAAAAGAAGTATCACCTGATGGTTCAAAAGATGAAAATGTATTTGATATTATGCAGGGAGTGTCAATTAATATTTTTGTAAAAAAACAAAACTCAAAAAGTAAACTAGGTCAAGTT
>JAHDEF010000201.1 GCA_020628975.1 Aquimarina sp.
TAAAAAAACAATATAATTAAGACGCATTATAAGATTTAGATTTAAAGATATACTAACTGTATTTATCTGCTTTATTATTCATAATTTTTAATTTCAATAAAAAACTATTCGAAAACTACTATTAAAATAGGCATTGTATTAAACACAAAATACATAGACTAGAAAGGCTTCGAAAATTAATAAAAACAACTAGCTAAACGAAAAATTATTGTTGACAAACGGGATTAAATACTCAAAATCTTTCAAAAACTTTCAAAAACTTTGGTTTCTAACTTTTAGACCATAGAACATTGTACAATAAAATCATCATTTCAACGATCATATTACCTTAGAATCGGTATTAACTGTACCTTTGCACTACTATGCACGAAAATAAACTTTCAGACTGGTTACCTACAACGAACAAAGAAGTAAAAATTCGAGGTTGGGAAGAATTAGACGTTATTCTATTTAGTGGAGACGCTTATGTAGATCACCCCTCATTTGGACCTGCTGTTATTGGTCGTATTTTAGAAAGCTATGGATTAAAAGTAGCTATAGTTCCGCAACCCAATGTGAATGATGACTTACAGGATTTCACAAAATTAGGAACTCCTAAATTATTTTTTGGAGTTACTGGTGGTTGTATGGATCCCATGGTCAGTAATTATACTGCAAGTAAAAAACGTAGAGACAAAGATGCCTACACACCCAATGGTGATAAAGGGTTTCGACCCGATTATGCTACCTCTGTATATTCTACCATTTTAAAAGATAAATTTCCTGATGTTCCTGTATTGATCGGAGGAATCGAAGCCTCTCTTCGTCGTGTAACACATTACGATTATTGGAGTGACAAATTGCTACCAACTATTTTAGAAACCTCTAAAGCTGATATGTTGGTGTACGGAATGGGAGAACAACCTTTGCGAGAAGTGGTTAAGCTACTGCAAAAAGGAGTTCCTTTTTCAAGTTTAAAAACCATCCAGCAAACGGCTATTTTAGTAGATCAGGATGAAGATATTCCTAAAAACAAAAATTGGGATGATGTCGAGATTCAATCACACGAAATTTGTTTAAAGGATAAGAAAAAGTTCGCCTCTAATTTTAAAATTATAGAACAAGAATCTAATAAACTTAAGGCACGTCGTATTTTTCAAAAAGTAAAGGACAAAACATTAGTCATTAATCCGCCCTACCCTACCATGACCGAAAAGGAAATTGATGCCTCTTTCGATCTACCCTATACGCGTTTACCTCATCCAAAATACAATAAGCGAGGGCCTATACCTGCCTTTGAAATGATTAAAACCTCGATTAACATACATCGTGGTTGTTTCGGAGGGTGTAGTTTTTGTACCATTTCGGCACATCAAGGAAAGTTTATTGCCAGTAGAAGCCAAGAATCTATTTTAAAGGAAGTGGATAAAGTGGCTAATATGCCAGACTTTAAAGGCTATCTATCAGATATTGGAGGGCCTTCCGCAAATATGTATAAGATGAAGGGGAAAATACAGTCTATTTGTGACAACTGTGTCGCTCCTTCATGTATTTCACCTGTAATCTGTAGTAATTTAGACACCTCACATAAACCACTAACGAAGTTATATCAGGCTGTAGACAAACACCCTAAAATAAAAAAATCATTTATTGGAAGTGGTATTCGTCACGATATGTTGGTGCCTGAATTCAATAAAAATGCCGACCCAAAAGAATTGGATGATTACACGGAAGAAGTGATGACTAATCATATTTCTGGACGTTTGAAAGTGGCACCAGAACATACTTCGGATCCTGTATTAAAACTGATGCGGAAACCTTCTTTTCACTATTTTCATAAGTTTAAAGAACGTTTTGATAAGATCAATATAAAGAAGGGATTAAAACTTCAGTTAATTCCATATTTTATCTCTAATCACCCTGCTTGTGAATTGGAAGATATGGCTAACCTAGCTGCTGAAACTAAAGAAATGGGATTTCAGCTAGAACAGGTACAAGGCTTTACTCCTACACCAATGACAGTTGCCACCGTTATTTATTATAGTGGATATCATCCATATACATTAAAGCCAACCAAAACTCCTAAAACTAAAAAAGAAAAGGAGGAACAACATCGATTCTTCTTTTGGTATAAGAAAGATAACAAAGGTTGGATTTCGAAAACATTAAATAAACTTGGCAGAAAAGATTTAGCAGAAACACTAGTTCCTGAACAAGAAAATGGTTCATGGAAAAGTATTAAACCGAAAAAAGTAAGCCATACTTTTGATGATGCTATTCCGTCAACGCATTCTAAACCTAAGAAGAAATACAAACCCAGAAAAAAGCGACGATAATTTTTTTAGCCGTAATCGACTAAGATATTAAATCGCTTCGCTGTTAGATAATAGACTTAAATCTATTTATTTTTTTAGCTTAGAACAATTTATGCCGAAACTTGACATCTTACATGAAAACAATGATTATATCGTTATAAACAAAACTGCGGGACTTATCAGTGAAAAAAGCTCATATGAAGCAGTAACGATTGAAAGTCTAGTTTTCAATCATCTTTTAAAAAGTAAACGTAATCCTTATCTAGGGATCATACATCGATTAGATCGAGTAACTAGTGGAGTTATAATACTAGCAAAGAAAAAAAGTATTCTAGTCGCATTTAACGACCTGTTTAGTAGTCGTAAAGTTCAAAAAACGTATCTCGCTATTGTTACTACTAAGCCTCCTAAGAATAAAGGAAACTTGGTGAATTTTTTGGTAAAAAATACCAAAGAAAAAAAGGCAGATATCGTACCCTCAAAATCAAAGAACGCTTTAAGCTGTATGCTTTCTTATCAAGTTATAGATAAAAATGATTTTGGTTACCTGTTAGAAGTCAAACCCAAAACAGGGCGATTCCATCAAATAAGAGCACAATTGGCAAATATAGGACTACCTATTCTTGGAGATCAAAAATATGGTTCGGAACAGGAATACTTTCCTTTATCTGTTTGTCTTCATGCGTGGAAATTAACTTACCAAATACCAGGTTCCAAAGAAACTCAAACCTTCGAAGCTCCTTTACCTAAAAATGATTTTTGGAAGTTTAGCTCGATTTAAGCATTTATTAATATACAAACAATAAACCCTATGAATACAATATTCACAGGGCTTTAATGTGGAGTCGGAGGGAATCGAACCCTCGTCCAAACAAGCAATTACAATTGCTTTCTACACGCTTAGTCTTTGTTTCAATTTTCGTGAAGTTGCCGGTCAAAAACTACCAACGCGTCCCTTATCCTAAATTAAATGTCTCAAAAAAGTCTAGACCCCATTTTCGATAGGCTTACTTTTACGATACTCAAAAACCGAACGCCGTAAACCAAGGCTTTCGAAGAGTATCCTGCTTGTCTACCTAGTAGACCGAGGCACTATCTTACTATAATTCAGATTATGCAGCTAGGGCGTAGTTATTCTCGCCGTTTAAAAAAGTGATATCGATATTAACGAGCATGAACATCATAGCTCGGCGTGCTTACAATCCAATTGGTCTCGCTGTCAAAACCAGTCGACCCC
>JAHDEF010000202.1 GCA_020628975.1 Aquimarina sp.
ATAAGGTTTGGGTACTCAATAGTCTCTAAACTAAGCTGTGTTTAGTATAACTTAATTATTTTTTATAGATTGAGTTTTAGGTAAAGTAAAGAAAAACTTTGTGCCACTTCCTGCTTCTGATTCTATCCAAACTTTTCCTTCATTGTGTTCAATGATTTTCTTTACAATGGTTAAGCCAATACCTGTGCCTTCAACTTTATCTCTAGCATCTAATTTTTGGAAAATCTTGAATATTTTTTTGTGGTATTTTGAATCAATACCTGGACCATTATCGGTTACACAAAAATGCCAAAATTGTCCATTTTCCTTAGCACTTACTTTTACCAGACCTTCTTCCTTATCATTATATTTGATGGCATTGCTAATTAAGTTTTGGAATACTTGTTTGATGCGCGTAGCATCGTTTTTAATATGCGGTAATTCGTTTTCAACGGTAATGTTAAACGATGGAGGAACCTCTAACGATTCAATAACTTCCTCTACCAACTCATTTAAATTCAATGATTTAATGCTATCTTCTACACGTCCAATTCGAGAATAATGTAAAATACCCTCAATTAAATTGTGCATTCGCGATACTCGTTTTTTGAGGAGGCTGAGATACTCCCTCCCTGCGTCGTCAATTTCTTCTGTATAGTCTTGAATTAACCAATCTGTTAATGAACCAATAGACCGTAAGGGGGCTTTTAAGTCGTGGGAAACAATGTAAGCAAAATCTTTCAACTCCTTGTTAGCAGCTTCTAAATCTTTAATCAGTTGCTGTTGTTTTTTCTCTGCTTTTTGTCGTTCTGTAATATCACGAGAAACCGCCATTAAATACCCCTGATTATTCAACTGAATGTACTTAACACTTACTTCTACAGGAAAAATAGTTCCATCACTTCTTACATTTTCTCCTATGACCAACATTCCATTAGGCAGCGTTTTTACTTCTTCAAGATGTTTTTCCCATGCACCCTCTTCTTCAAAAAGGTTTTCAAAGTCAGATACGTATAACTGTTGCAATTGTTCTACGGTATAACCAATTCTTTTCGCTGCTTCTTCATTTGCAAAAATCATTTTCCCATCTTCTGTGGCAATTTGAAGCGCATCAATACTTTGATTAATTAGGTGTTGTATCAGTAAAAGTTCGCTCTCCACTTCTTTAATTCGTATGGCTTGCGTATCAATTAGCTCTACAATTTCTAGCAAGTCATCGTCTTTTTGCACCTTGCTTTTATTGGTACCCAGCTCTAAAGATTGTAGATTTTCTAGCGATTTTTTTAATTTGCCTAATAAAGCTCGTTGTTTTACAGCTTCCTCCCTGAGTTGTTCATTGGCATCGTGCAATTCGTCAGAGCTAATATCCATAGCTCGCTCTAAAAGTAATCTGTCATCCTCGTAATGATCGTAAGACTTGCTGATGGATTCTAGTAAGGGTAGCATATTTTGGGGTACATTGTCTAAGCTACCAAGTACTCGTTTAATTTGACGTTTTAATAATCTGTTCATAAAAAAACATTCGTTCCCATGTTTGGTACGGAGTGAGTGAATAGTATAAGTTTATGTGTGATTAGTAATGAAACAATAATGAAGTTGATATACTAGGTGCGTAACTATTTTGTTTCGTAGTACAGGTGCAAAAGGGCGGCTACGGAGCAAAAACAAGCTTAATGCTTACTGAACGCAGTCGAAATACAGTTCATTATTATTCATTACTTAGGTTGGGAAAGTGAGCGCAATAAGTTTTAATACTCACTTAATAAGGTAACAGTCATGGTTTGATTGTGTAACTCACAATTGAGCAAGCCAGCAAATGGGGCAATTTCGCCATAAGAGTAAAATCCAGTGATGGCTGTTGCGCCGCCAATTACTTCGGCAACACCTTCTACTTCTTCCTCAATTAATTGGTCTAAAACAATTTTACGTCCTACGCAACTTACCAATAAAGCCAATTCAGGTTGAGCGTCTTTAAGGCTTATCCTACCTGAGTTTGCGGCATCCGAAGCTCCTTCAATTAATTTATCGAAGTTTGCTTTCATTAATTGAACGCTAGCGCCTTCGGGAATATCGCCCGCAAAAGTCATACTTTCATTTTCTTCATCTATAGATAAAATGGTTCTTACTAAGGGTTTTGCATTTTCTTCTAACTGCATACTTAGTGGGAAAAGCAGGGCAGAACTGGGTAAACCTTTAGCTTTATCGCCCAAATATTTTTTGTACAAACTTAAAGCAGATTTGCCATCTATTTCATATAAAACATTTCCTTGTGATTTAGTTACCGTTCTTTTTGCACCAAACGAATCCCAGCCGCCAACTGAACCATAACCGATTTTTAGGTCATTGCCATAAAAACCAATGGCTACAATATTGCCCTCCGAAGGTGCAGCATTATAACCTACTAAAGTTTTCTCGAAACGCGCACCATCGCCCGCTAAACCTCCTGTTGTAGTTACCTCACTAGGCAAGTGTTCATTAAAACCTTTTACCAACTCACTACCATTTACACTTTGTCCATCTGAAATAACAAAAATGTGTCGAAGATTTTCCTTATCAAATGAATTGGCTAAATATTTACCTGCTTCGTAACTATTGTCGAATTCGGCACTTTTAACTTGAGAAATTTTGTAATTGGTTTTATCAAAAGCGATGGCAGTAGTAACAATAGAATCGTCTTGTACTTGTGTGCCAATAATTTCTCCAGAAGTGGAGTTGAGGATAATATCGCTATTAGGGTAGAAGTTGCTGATTTCTTCGTAGCGTTTTTGATCAGCTAACTGGAAACGATTGCCAAAGGCGAAAACAAGTTTGCGTTCACCATTTAATGCAGCTGTTTGGGTCGTTGCCCAACCATTATCGGTAGTCCAGTTTTTTTGTTCGATTTTCATGGATTAGCGAGTTTAAAATGATTAATTCAAATACGATTAATAACATCAAAATTTATACCAATAGACGAAATATTTAGACTTTTTTGTGACTTTTTAGATAGACGTATGACGTAAAAACGGATTATTTGAACCGTGTTTTCAATTAGTTTTTGTTTGAAAAAAAGATAAGTTAGTAGAAGAGAATTAGTATTGTAGCTTTTAAAACGATGAAGGAAAAATAAATTGAATCAGCATTCTTCCTTCGCTATTAAGTTGGGTTTAGTATATAAAGAAGTTTTTAGTAGAATTGTTTTTTAAAAAATAAGTAGTCGGGCAAAAGCCGAACAAAGGTAAAAAATAATGACAAATAAAAGACATTTTTGTGTATTTGTTTTCAAAAAAAAGCGCGCGAAACCAATTGTTAGGAGCGGAAAGAGGAGTTGGGTGAATGAGTGCATGACAAATTTTAGGTCAGGGGAAGGCATGTATTTTTTTTAACATGAAGACACTTAGGCACAGAGTTTCACAGAATTTTTTGGAGAATGTGTTTTACCACAAAGTACCAAAGGACACGAAGTTTTTTATTTGGTGGGATGTTGGGTTTTTTTTAACACGGAGGCACTTAGGCACAGAGTTTCACAGAATTTTTTGGAGAATGTGTTTTACCACAAAGT